>JABDRA010000697.1 GCA_013041995.1 Anderseniella sp.
GGTGGGGTCTGATGCAGCAATGCGGGTAAAGTCCCTGAACCCGCCGGCTGAATACTTGATCACTTCCTGCTGGCTGACCTCTTCAAGGTCAGCAGCCGTTGTGACAATGTTGAACGCAATCAGTTGCGGCAAATGAGACGTGATACTCAAGACCCGGTCATGATGTTCGGCCCCCATCACATCGACATCGCTGCCACACGCCTTCCAGAACGCGGTCAATCGCGCCGTGGCGCCATCATCGGATCCGCTCAGGGGCGTCAGGATACACCAGCGATTTTCAAACAGGGACGCAAAGCCGGAATCCGGGCCGGAATATTCGGTACCGGCAATCGGATGTCCCGGTACAAAGTGGACATTGTCCGGAATATGCGGAGCCACGTCCCGGATGACGGCGGCCTTGACCGACCCCACATCCGTGACAATCGCACCCGGTTTCAGCGCGCCACTGATGGCCTGTGCGACCAGCCCGCACACACCGACCGGCACGCACAGCACCACAAGGTCCGCATCGCGCACCGCGTCTGCGGCGTGTTCATGCATGGTGTCGGCCAGGTCCAGTTCCATGGCACGATCACGGGTTGCAGCAGAGCGCGCATGTCCCGATATCGCTTTCGCCAGCTTTTCCCGCCTCATCACATGAGACAGCGACGAGCCGATCAGGCCCAGTCCGATCAGGGCGACTTTTTCAAACGGTTCAAATGCCATGCCTGATCAATCCGCCATAAAAGACTGAAGGGCTTCGATCAATGCGCTACACCCCGCCTCATCACCGATTGATATCCGCAAAGCATCCGGTAACCCGTAAGCATCCATGCGGCGCACAATCACATTGTTCGACGCCAGAAACCCGTCTGCCTCAGCCGCCGTCTTTGCGCCTTCCGGTGGAAAATGAACCAGCACGAAATTGCCGACACTCGGTGTTACCTTCAGACTCATCGCTTCGACGGCTGCAGTCACTTTCGGCAACCAGGCATCGTTGTGCTCAACCGCTTTTGCCAGATGTCCCGCATCGCGAATTGCCGCCGCGCCGGCAGCAATTGCTGGCATGGACACATTGAACGGTCCACGAATACGGTTCAGCACATCCGCCACATTGGCCGGACAATAAGCCCACCCCAAACGCAATCCCGCCAGCCCGTAGGCCTTTGAAAACGTGCGCGTCATGACGACATTCTTCGACGTGGAAACCAGCTCCAGCCCAGCTTCATAGTCATTGCGGCGGACATATTCCGCATAAGCCGCATCCAGCACCAGCAAACAATCTGCCGGCAGCCCGGCATGAAGCCGTTTGACCTCGTCAAAGCTGACATAGGTTCCTGTCGGATTGTTCGGATTGGCCAGAAAAACCATGCGGGTCCGGGGCGTAACCGCGACCAAAATTGCGTCTATGTCAGCCGTCAGATTACTCTCGGCCACCACGACCGGTGTGGCGCCATTGGCCCGGATGACAATCGGGTAGACCAGAAAACCGTGCTCGGTATGAATGGCCTCATCACCCGGCTGCAGGTAACCGCTCGCCAGTAATTGCAACAATTCGTCGGAGCCGGCGCCGCACACAATGTTTGCCGGATTGATGCCGTGTACTTCCGCCAACGCCTCGCGCAGCGCGCTCGACCCGCCGTCAGGATACAAGGCCAGGTTCTGCATACAGTCCGCATAGGCCTGCATGGCGGCCGGACTGGGCCCAAGCGGGGATTCGTTCGACGACAGCTTGTGGACTTTACCCTCACCTGATCCACCGGATTTCCCGGGCACATAGGCCGCAATGTCGAGAATACCATCGCGTGGACGGGGCATGTCAGTTGTATCGCTCATTGTTAACTCAACTCCATCGCACTGGGATATCTGCCGGCAATTCTAAGCCCCAGACCACTATTGCCCTTGAGGCTGACCAGCGGTTGCTCTGACATTTCCAGGTAACCGGGTATCGACGTCAGGTACACGTCATCAGCAACCTTCAGGTGCCAAATCGGTTTGGGTACAAAGTCGCGCGGCAGTTTGCCGGTCGTGACCAGCAGCGTTTCGTCTTCTCCCGTCGGCTCGCTGGGCGCATGCCCAAGCACTGCCAGTGATCGGCCCGGTTTGTCAGAACCGGCCGCCAGAACGGCAACCACACGCGCCGGCTTGCCGTCAGGCATCTGCTGCAGTGCGCCGCGCCAGTCCAGTTTCATCGGCACCACGACCAACACCTGTTCACCTTCTGCAAGCGCGGCAAGCGCAGCCTTCAGCGAACCCGCCTTCTCGACCGGCACAAGAGATGCAAACAGGTCAGTGGCCTGCCTGTATCGCGCGTCATTCATCACCTCCGCAATGGTGACGATGCGCACATCGGCCTGGGCCAGCACGGAGGCGGAAATCACGGTGCGCCAAACCCGTTCGATGACCGCCAGCGGGACACGGCCCGCAGCCACATCAACCAGCCGGCGCAGGATGACTGCCTCGCGGCCCGGACGATACGGCATTCCCCCGGTCAGGAGACTTGCCGTCTTGGCCAGCCGCACCTTTTCACTGGCAGCAAACCGGGCGCACAACAATTCGACGATCTGCTCGTCGATGCTGTCGATCTCCTGTCTGATACCATCAAGCTCAGACGTTTGAATATCCGGTTTTTCCATCGGGGAAAGCTGCCCATATGAACTTCTGTCAGTGCCGGGGTCCATCCCCGCAACGTTGGATGGTTCTAGAGAGAGCTCAAGGAAAAATCAAAGACAAACAGGTAACCCAAAATATTAGGTCTGTGACCGGGATCGTATGTTCACTCCGGTACGGGCCGGTTGCGGGATGATATTCGGGCGCAAAGAGGGAACCAGCTGACGTTTTTGCTTGCTGCCGGTGACCGCGTAAACCTGCTTGATCGCCTCAACCATAATCAGCCCCGAGAACCCCGGCCCGATCCACGAACCCATCCGCTCACACAGTGTGGCACTGCGTACCATGAAGCGGCGCTCACTTGGTGGCATGAACAGCATGGAGGTCCAGTCAGCCGGCGAAAACTGCGCATTACGCAAAAGTGTTGTCAACTGGCCGCGTGAAAAAGGCCTGCCGTGACCGAACGGCGTATTGTCAAACCGCGCCCAAAGACCGCGCCGGTTCGGGACGATAAATACCGCACGTCCCTGTGGCGCAAGCACACGCCATAGTTCGCGCAACATGTCAGGCAACTGATCGGTCAGTTCCAGCCCATGCACCACCAGCACAAAGTCCATGCTGCCGTCTGCCAGTGGCAGACAGGCCTCATCCACCAGGGCACTGGCGCTGTTACCCCTGGCCGGCCAGTGCACGACGCCCTGACGCGCCGGCATCATTGCCATTACATTGCGTCCCTCGTCGGCCAGAACGTCCAGATAGGGTGTGCAATACCCGAGCCCCAACACGCGCGCGCCCTGCAATCCGCGCAACCTTGCGCGCAGCCGCGACACAACAATACGACGCGTTGCATGGCCAAGCCCGCTGGCGTAAAATTCTTTGAGATCGACAACATCCATAATCTTATCAACCTATCGTAAATTCACCCCGTTACAACAGGATCAACATGTCCAGTCTTCAGTACCATCTGTTTCCAGCCCTCAGTGACAATTACGGCGTGCTGATGCATTGTCCCGAAACCAGGCAAACCGCCTCGATTGATGCACCGGAAGCAGCCGCTGTCGAAAAGGCGTTGGCAGAAACCGGCTGGCAGCTCACCCATATATTGATCACCCACCACCATAATGACCATGTCGGTGGCGTGCTTGAGCTGAAGACCAAATGGAAATGCGCCGTTGTCGGCAGTGCCGAAGAGCCCAATGCGTTGCCTGGACTGACTGATACGGTGGCACCAGGCGGAACATATGATTTCGCCGGCCACATCGCGCAGATCATTGCCACTCCCGGCCATACGCTCGGCCACATCACCTGGCATTTCGCTGATGACGGGGTCGTGTTTGCCGGAGACACACTGTTCACGCTGGGTTGCGGGCGGGTATTTGAAGGAACCATGGAACAGATGTGGTCATCCCTGCAGGTATTCAAGGCCATGGCGCCTGAAACAATCGTTTACAGCGGTCATGAGTACACAGCCGCCAATGCGGAATTTGCCCTGAGCATCGAACCCGACAACGCGGCATTGCGTGCCCGCGCACAAAAGGTCTCTGAGCTTCGGGCCGCCGGCAAACCGACCGTGCCGACCACTATTGCCGAGGAAATGCAAACCAATCCGTTCCTGCGCGCAGGCTCCGCCGCCCGGTTTGCGGAAGTGCGAAGAGCCAAGGACAGTTTCTAGATCGAAAAGCGCCGACCCGATCAGGCAACAACGGCATAGATGAAAGCGACATAGCCTGCCAGGAACGCAAAGCCGACACGCTTGCCGAACCGTTTCACCACCACGGCGAGGAAGAACAGCAACAGCGATACGCCGATCATCACCGGTATGTCGACCTTGAGCATTTCATCCGACACCGGGATTGGCGAAATCACCGCGGTGATCCCGGCAATGCCCAGAACGTTGTAGATGTTTGACCCCAGTACATTGCCCAGTGCGATGTCCGAGTGCTTGCGCATGGCGGCAATGATAGATGTCGCCAGTTCCGGCAGCGAGGTGCCGATGGCAACCAGCGTCAGTCCGACGACCTCGTCGGACACTTCGAAGGACTTGGCAACGATGATGGCGTTATCGACCAGCAGCTTGCCGCCGAACAGCACGGCTGCCGTGCCGCATGCCACAAACAATATGTCGAGCCAGATGGATTTGGAGGGTGTCGGCAGATCATCATCCGGACCTGCCGCCTTCTTGCCGTTGTTCCTGCGGTCGGAGTACAGCAGAAACCCCATATATGTGACAAGGATGGCAATGAAAATCAGTCCCCATGTCAGCGACAGCACGCCTGAGTAACACGCCACGCCGAGCAAGGCGGCCGTGAAGATCATGAAGAATCCATCCCGGAAAATGGCGGCATCCGAACACACGATCGGGTAGATCACCGCCCCGACACCGAGTATCAGCAGTATGTTGGCGATGTTCGACCCGACGACATTGCCCATGGCGATACCGGGTGCTCCGGCGAGCGCAGCCTGGATCGAAGCAACCAGTTCCGGCACCGAGGTGCCGAACCCGACAATAATGATGCCGACCACAAGGTTGGACAACCCGAGGCGCAGGGCAAGTGCTGCCGCACCACGCACCAGAAACTCACCACCGGCCAGCAGCAGAACGAACCCTGCCAGCAATCCGAGAAATATTATCATGAGCCCCTTGCCTGCATACCCCTGAAATAAGAGCAACGTGAAGCGTATACCCGCTTCACGTTGCTTGAGAGTGTTATCTAGGTGACTTGCCGCCAATTTAAAAGGGCAGCAGAACCAGATCTGCTGCCCTTATCAAACGTCGGGAAGCTGCGTGACCAGTTACAACATGTACTGGCCACCATTGGCGGAGATGGTCGAACCGGTAATGAAGCCTGCATCATCTCCCACCAGGAACAGCACGCACCTGGCAATTTCTTCCGGCTCCCCGAGCCGTCCGACCGGGATGTGCGGCAGGATCGCCTTGTCGAGTACATCTTGCGGAATGGCACGAACCATTTCCGTTCCGATGTAGCCGGGGCATATCGCATTGACCGTAATGCCCTTCTTGGCGCCTTCCTGGGCCAGTGACTTGACGAAACCTATATCGCCCGCCTTGGCGGAGGAATAGTTGGCCTGGCCCATCTGACCCTTCTGGCCGTTGATCGACGAAATACATACCACTCTGCCGAAGCCGCGCTCACGCATGCCTTCCCAGACCGGGCGGGTCATGTTGAACAGCGAATTGAGATTGGTATTGATGACCGCATTCCAGTTTTCCGGCGTCATCTTGTGGAACATTGAATCCCGCGTGATACCGGCATTGTTGACCAGGATATCCACCGGACCAAAATCGTTCTCGATCGTCTTCAGCGCGGTTTCGCAGGCGCCATAGTCGCCGACGTCCCACTTCATGACTTCAATGCCGGTCTGCGCCTTGAAATTCGTGGCGGCCTCATCATTGCCGGCATAGCTGGCAACAACCTTGTAGCCGGCATCCTTGAGCGCTGTGGCTATGGCTGCACCAATACCCCGGGTTCCCCCGGTCACGACTGCAATACGTGACATGTCATTTCTCTCCCTGTTTTATTGTTGAGTTATTTCAGTCGCGTTCGACGCACATGGCAACACCCATGCCACCGCCGATGCATAATGTAGCGAGGCCCTTATTGGCATCGCGCTTCTGCATCTCATGCAGCAAGGTCACGAACACGCGTGCACCCGACGCGCCGATAGGATGACCGATGGCGATTGCGCCGCCATTGACGTTCACAATATCCGGGTTCCAGCCCATGTCCTTGTTGACCGCACACGCCTGGGCGGCAAAAGCTTCGTTGGCTTCCACCAGGTCGAGATCTTCGACCTTCCATCCGGCCTTCTTGAGCGCCGCACGCGATGCTGGGATCGGGCCGGTGCCCATGATGGCCGGGTCAACGCCGACATTTGCCCACGATGCGATCCGGGCCAGCGGTGTCAGTCCGCGCTTTTTGGCTTCTGCCGCACTCATCAGGATAACCGCCGCAGCACCGTCGTTGATGCCGGACGCGTTGGCCGCTGTAACCGAGCCGTCCTTGTCGAAGGCCGGGCGCAATTTTCCAACCGATTCTTTCGTCGTGCCGTGTTTGATGTATTCGTCCTGGTCAACCACGATGTCGCCCTTGCGGGTCGTGATTGTGACCGGGCAGATTTCATCGGTAAACTTGCCGGCTTTCTGTGCTGCTTCCGCCTTGTTCTGCGAAGCCACGGCAAAATCATCCTGCTGGTCGCGTGTAATCTGCCACTGCTTGGCCACGTTCTCAGCCGTGGTACCCATGTGATAGCCATTGAAGGCATCCCACAGGCCATCCTTGATCATGGTGTCGATCATCTTGTAGTCGCCCATCTTCACGCCATTGCGAAGATGCTGGCAATGGGGTGCCTGGCTCATGGACTCCTGACCGCCTGCAGCGACGATGTTTGCATCGCCATTGGCAATCTGCTGCATGCCCAGTGCAACTGCGCGCAGGCCGGAGCCGCACAACTGGTTCATGCCCCATGCCGGGCTTTCAACCGGGATTCCGGCATTGACCGATGCCTGACGTGCCGGGTTCTGGCCCGCGCCTGCTGTGAGGATCTGGCCCAGGATCACTTCGTCGATGTCTTTGCCCTCGAGACCGGCACGCTCCATTGCAGCCTTTAACGCTGTGGTGCCGAGTTCAGACGCCAGCACCGGGCTCAGAGCTCCATTGAAAGAACCGACCGGAGTACGGGCTGCCGAGACAACTACAACATCATTATCGGAGGTGGGCATGGGCATCATCCTTTATAACTTGCGTAAAAACTGGCTACAGAATTGCGACACACTTGCCCCAACGAAACTCATTGTGCAATGCACAATTAGTCGCGGTCTGTGCGGCATATGAACCGCCACAACGGCCAAGCAGAAACACAGCACACACGATTTACCCCAATCCAGTCAATGGAAACTCGTCATCACGTTGCTCGACAAGCTTGCAAAGCCGTGTATATGCTGCAATGCAAAGACAGCTTCGAACTGGATCAGGCTGTCCCTTTCATCTTAAGACCACAGAGTAGCAAATATGTCCGACGACAAGAGCGACCCGATTGTCATAAAAAAATATGCAAACAGACGTCTCTACAATACCGCAAGTTCTGCCTATGTGACGCTTGATGACCTATCGCAAATGGTCAAGGACGGAAGTGATTTCGTCGTCCATGACGCCAAGAGCGGTGAAAACATCACCCGTCAGGTCCTGACCCAGATCATCTTTGAAGAAGAGGCAAAAGGCGAAAACCTTCTGCCCATCGACTTCCTGCGCCAGCTTATCCGCTTTTACGGCGACAGCATGCAGGCATTCGTTCCAAGCTACCTGCAGTTCTCCATGGACCACCTGACCCGCGAGCATGAGCGGCTTCGCGAGGAAATGGTGGGGACCCCAGGAGTCGAGATGATAAAATCCATGGAAGATCAGGCACGCAAGAACATGGCAATGTTCCAGGACGCCATGCAATTGTTCAATCCATTTGCCGCCATACAGAATGCAAATGGCGTTGCGCCTGAAGCATCAGAAGACCCGGCCAAACCTGAAACCAAGTCAAAGCCGGAAGCATCGCCCGATACGGATCTCAACGAGTTGCGCAACCAGATAAAGACCATGCAGTCGCAGATCGAAAAGCTGGCCGGCAAGGACTGATACCAAGGAAACTGGAGCCTGTCCCGGATTGCATCTTCCGGTTCAGGATCAATATCCTACGGCAAAACCGTCCTTGCGCGGTTCAGAGCCTGCGCACAGCATATTGCTGTCAGGGTCGATCGAGATGATCTGCCCGCCGCCATAGGGCTCTTCCGGGCGGTGAACCCTATGGCCCAGTGCTGCCAAACCGTCTGCCACGAACTGCGGCACACCCTGTTCGAGCCCCAGCTGCCCGTCCTGGTGAAAGGCGCGGGGAAACTCCAGCGCTTCCTGAGGGTCCATGCCGTAGACATAGCGGTTGACCATCATCGCCACATGCCCCATCGGCTGGTAGGCGCCGCCCATCACGCCGAACGACTGCACGATCCTGCCGTTTTCACGCACCATGGCGGGAATGATGGTGTGCAGCGGCCGTTTGCCCGCACCAATACAGTTTGGATGACCCGGCACGGCGGAAAACCCGGCACCCCGATTCTGCAGGGTGATGCCGGTCTTCGGAGTGACAACGCCCGATCCGAAGCCGTGATAGATCGAATTGATGAACGACACCGCCATGCGGTCCTTGTCTACAATACTCAGATAGACCGTATCGGACCCCGGCAACGGTACCACGTCTTCAGGTTCCCGAACCGCGCGATCCATGGATATCTGCGCGGCCAGTTCGTCTGTCATTGTATCGGACAGAAGCTCTTCGACGGGCACGTCCAGAAAATCCTGATCGGCAATGTGACGATTGCGGATAACCCATGCCAACCGGATGGCTTCAACCTCCAGATGGCGCCGTTCGACGCTTTCCGGCGCATATTGCGACAGATCGAACCGGTCCAGAATGTTGAGCGCTACCAGGGCAGTCAGTCCGGTACCGTTCGGCGGTATCTCGAGAATTTCGCGGTCCTGATACACAGTGCTGATCGGGGTAACCCACGAGGCCCTGGTAGCAGCCAGGTCCTGCAGGGTAATCAGGCTGCCCTTGGCTTTGAGCGTTGCAACTATGTCTTCGGCCACTTCACCCAGGTAAAATCCATCGCGGCCCTTGTGCGCAATGATCTCCAGTGTGTCGGCCAGCGCCGGCTGTTTCACCAGCTGTCCCGGCCCGGGCGCCTTGCCATCGGGAAGGTAATGCATCCGGCCGCCTTCATCGAGACCGAGAAAGTCTGCCAGCCCGGCCCAGTCGTGTGCTGTTCTCGGACCAACCGGGTGTCCTTGGTGCGCCAGCGCAATGGCAGGCTGCAGCAGATCACCCAACGATCTTGTCCCGAACCGGTCCAGCAGCGCTGCCCAGCCATCCACCGCACCGGGCACCGTAATGGCGTGGACATTGTCCGTTTCGATTTCTTCCAGGCCGGACGCCTTCAGCCAGGCCTCATCGGCATGCACGCTGGCACGGCCGGATCCATTGAGACCTGTTACCTCACCGTCGGGCGTGCCGACCAACGCAAAACAGTCGCCACCGATCGCCGTCATCTGCGGCTCGGTTATGCACAACACCGCCGATGCGGCAATGGCGGCATCTGCTGCATTGCCGCCCGCCCTCAAAACATCAAGCGCCGCCAATGACGCCTGGGGAGACGATGTTGCGACACAGGCCTCCGCCGCATACACCGCAGATCGTCCCGGTACATGAAAATTTCTCATATCAAGTGCCTTTTCATCATCTATTGGCAGGCTTTGGTACTTACGCGTATTAAGGTATCTCAAACTAGGCGTCTCATCGGTATGGTCAAGGTCATTAACATCCGTTTCACGCTCCGGGACACGCTTTAGCCAAGCTATACAATCATAATAAGCCGCAGAATTGCGGTGAATTGCATCAAAAAGCCGAAATTCAGGAGGACTATCCAATGGCATCGGTGAAATCAGATATCGAGATCGCCCGCGAAGCGACCATGAAACCCATCATGGAAATTGGCGCCAAGATCGGCATCAGCGATCAGCATCTCATTCCTTACGGTCATACCAAGGCAAAGATTTCGGCAGAGTTCATCAAGTCCGTTCAGGGCAATGATGACGGCAATCTGATCCTGGTCACCGCCATCAACCCGACGCCTGCCGGGGAAGGCAAGACCACCACCACTGTAGGTCTGGGTGATGGCCTGAACGCCATCGGCAAGAAAGCCATGATCTGCATTCGCGAAGCCTCACTCGGCCCGTGCTTCGGCATGAAAGGTGGCGCTGCCGGCGGCGGTTACGCGCAGGTGGTTCCCATGGAAGACATGAACCTGCACTTCACCGGGGATTTCCACGCCATTACCTCTGCCCACAACCTGCTGTCGGCAATGCTCGACAATCACGTCTACTGGGGCAACAAGCTCGACATCGACGTTCGACGGGTATCGTGGCGCCGGGTCATGGACATGAACGACCGCGCGCTGCGCCAGATCGTGTGCAATCTGGGTGGCGTGGCCAACGGCTTCCCGCGCGAAGCCGGTTTCGACATCACCGTAGCTTCAGAGGTCATGGCGATCCTGTGTCTGGCAACCGACATTGAAGACCTGCAGCGCCGGCTGGGCGATATCATCGTTGCCTACAAGCGTGACCGGTCACCGGTCTACTGCCGTGACCTAAAGGCGGACGGCGCCATGACCGTCCTGCTGAAAGATGCCATCCAGCCAAATCTGGTGCAGACGCTGGAAAACAATGCCGCCTTTGTACACGGTGGCCCGTTCGCCAATATCGCCCATGGCTGTAATTCGGTGATGGCAACCACCACAGCTTTGAAAATCGCCGATTATGTGGTCACCGAAGCAGGCTTCGGCGCAGACCTTGGTGCGGAGAAGTTCTTCGACATCAAGTGCCGCAAGGCCGGCCTCAAACCGAAAGCAGTCGTGATCGTGGCAACTGTTCGCGCCATGAAGATGAACGGTGGCGTCGCCAGGGCCGATCTCGGCACGGAAAACGTCGATGCCGTCAAGGCAGGCTGTGCCAACCTCGGCCGTCACATCGAAAACATCAAGAAGTTCGGCGTTCCCGCCGTTGTCGGCATCAACCATTTCATCACAGACACGGATGCCGAAGTTGCCGCCCTTAGCGAGTTCGTAAAATCGCAAGGCGCCGAAGCGGTTTTGTGCAAGCACTGGGCACATGGTTCGGAAGGCACCAAGGACCTGGCCAACAAGGTGGTTGAAATGGTCGAAGGCGGCACTGCCGACTTCAAGCCGTTGTACTCAGACGATCTGAGCCTGTTCGACAAGATGGAAGCCATTGCCAAGGGCATCTACCGCGCCGATGGCGTGGTTGCCGACGCCAAGATCATGAACCAGTTGAAGGCCTGGGAAGACCAGGGTTACGGCAAGCTGCCGGTGTGCATGGCCAAGACCCAGTATTCCTTCACCACGGATCCGAACATGCGCGGTGCGCCAACCGGGTTTACCCTGCCGGTGCGTGAAGTGCGGTTGTCGGCCGGTGCCGGTTTCGTGGTTGCCGTGTGCGGTGAGATCATGACCATGCCGGGCCTGCCGTCTGTACCGGCTGCGGAGTCAATCATGCTCAATGACGACGGGCAGATCGAAGGCCTGTTCTGATCGTCAGCATCACTGATGCTTTGACAAATTGAAGGGCGCGAAAGGGTAAATCCTTCCGCGCCTTTCCTTTGTTCAAACGATGCGTCTCAGGCCGCCAGCGTACCGCGCACCGGATAATCGTTCTCGATCACATACTTCAGCACACCGGCAAGTTCCGCCGCCTTGGCCCGGCCGAACGGCGCGGTCTGAACCGACCAGTGATACAAGGTTCCGTCCGGTCGCACGATCGCCATGCCGGGTTCGGAAAACACACCTGGCTCGGTATCCTTGATGGCAGATGACAGGAACAGGCCCCAGGCCTTGGCCTGATCCTTGGTTAGTCCGTAACCAAGTTTCAATCCGGAAACGTCCCAGTCACGCGTCGTCTGCTCAGCCAGGTCTTTCGTGTTCATGCTGAGAGCAACGACATCAATGCCGAGAGCGGCAAAGTCATGCAGTTTGGCCCGGAAGTCGGTCAACTGGCCCTTGCAGATCGGGCAGTGCAGGCCGCGATAGAAAATGACAATGGTAAAATTTTCCGGCGCATCGGCATTGACGGTGAAATCTCCACCCCCCACCAACGGCACAGTCAGGGCTGGTACAGGCTGTCCGGGAACCAGTGTCGAGTGCATGAGATTGTCTCCAGTTAAAAAGGGCGGTGTCCGTTTAACTGGACACTGCCCTTAAATGGATCAACTCACAACCGTGTGAGACGCCTGTGAGCTATGCCCGCAAGCGTTCATTGTCGGCATCAAACGGGCTTTCTGCAATGACCGTTGCCTGAAACAGCTCACCGAGGATTTTCACCTGCAGCCTGGTTCCTTCTGCAGCATGTGCCGGCTTGACCATGGCCAGCGCCAGGGATTTGCCGACCCGCCAGCCATAGGAGCCTGTGGTCACCCGGCCAACCAGTGCACCTGATGCATCATAGACGGCTTCGGAGCCGCGCGCGTCACAGTCCTTGATGTCGTGCACCTCCATCGTCACATACGTCCATTCATCCCCGGCGGCATGGCGTTTGACCAGTTCGTCACGGCCAATGAAATCGCCCTTGTTGGGATGCACGAACCGGTCCAGCCCGGATTCATAGGCCGAATACTCAACCGACAGTTCCCGTCCGACGAGACGGTAGGATTTTTCCACCGCCATGGTGCCCATGGCCCGGATCCCGAACGGCTTGATGCCAAACTCTTCACCGGCTTCCATGACAAGATCGAAGATCAGGTTCTGCATCTCGATCGGATGATGCAGTTCCCAGCCAAGCTCGCCGACGAAATTCACCCGCAGGGCATGGGCCTGGGCAATGCCGACATTGATGAACTTGCCGGTCAGCCATTTGAAACTGTCATTCGACAGGTCGGTATCGGTCAGCTTCTGCAGCACGTCGCGGGATTTCGGGCCGGCCAGAACCAGGACACCCATCTGGGTGGTGATTTTCTGCAGATCGACCCCTGTGTCCGGTTTCAGCTTGGTCAGGTAATCCCAGTCATGGCGTTCATAGGCGCCGGGTCCGACCAGGTAGAAATCATTTTCACCGCGCTTGTAGACCGTGAACTCGGACCGTACGCCGCCCAGCTTGGTGAGCAGGTGACACAGGCCGACACGGCCGATTGTCTTCGGAATCCGGTTGGCCAGTATCGAGTCCAGCCATTCGGCTGCATTTGGTCCCGTCACCTCGTACTTGGCAAATGCCGACATATCCAGAAGGCCACAGTTCTCGCTGACGTTCTTCACTTCATTGCCGACAGGTTCAAAATAGTTGGACCGGCGGAACGACCACAGTTCCTTGACCTTTTCACCGGGCCCTGCCGGCGCATGATTGTCTTTGGCGATCACATCAGGGCGCACGATTTCATCGGGCTCGAAACCATAATCGGTGTCTGGCGCAAACCAGTTCGGACGCTCCCAGCCATAGACGGAACCGAACACTGCACCGAGCGCTTTCATCCGGTCATAACACGGCGATGTCTTGAGCGGACGCGCGTCCCAGCGTTCTTCGTCCGGGAAATGGGGTGTGAACACATTGCGGTAGGCTTCTTCATTCTTGCGCTTGAGGTAACCTCTGGATGCATACGGCCCGAACCGGCGCGGGTCCACGCCCAGCATGTCGATTGAGCTTTCCCCCTCGACAATCCATTCAGCCAGTTGCCAGCCGGCACCACCGGCTGCGGTGACACCAAACGAATGGCCTTCATTGAGCCACAGGTTCTTTTTGCCCCAGGCCGGCCCGATGATCGGCGAGCCGTCAGGCGTATAGCAGATCGCCCCGTTATAGACTTTCTTGATGCCAACCTCGCCAAAAGCCGGGACGCGATGAAACGCGCTTTCGATATGCGGCGCGATCCGGTCCAGGTCTTCCTGGAAGAGTTCGTACTCAGCGTCTTCATCCGGGCCGTCCACGTAGCAGACCGGCGCACCGGCCTCATAAGGCCCGAGGATCAGGCCACCTGCCTCCTCGCGCATGTACCAGGCTGAATCCGCATCACGCAGCACACCCATTTCAGGCAGACCGTCGGCATGGCGCTGTTTGATCTCCGGATGGGCTTCGGTGACGATGTACTGGTGTTCAACCGGGATGACGGGAATATCCAGGCCCAGCATGTCGCCGGTCTGGCGCACGAAATTGCCGGTTGCCGTGACCAGATGCTCACAGGTGATGTCACCCTTGTTTGTTTTCACCAGCCACTCGTCATTAGCCTTTTGCTCGATGGCAATCACCCGGGTGTTGCGATAAATCTCCGCACCCTTGTCGCGCGCGCCCTTGGCCATGGCCTGGGTCAGGTCGGCAGGCTGCACATAACCGTCGGTCGGGTGCTGGATCGCACCAAGCAGGCCATCTGTGTTGCACATTGGCCAGATTTCCTTGACCTGCTCCGGGGTCAGCAGATTGACGTGAATGCCGATGGTTTCAGCCACGCCGGAATAATACATGAACTCGTCCCAGCGATCCTGGGTCTGGGCCAGCCGGATGTTCGACACCTGGCGCAGGCCAACATGCTGGCCGGTTTCTTCCTCAAGCTTGGAATACAGATCAAGCGAGTACTGGTGCACCTTGCCGACCGAGTACGACATGTTGAACAGCGGCAGCAGGCCTGCAGCATGCCACGTCGAGCCGGACGTCAGTTCATTGCGCTCGACCAGCACAACATCCGACCAGCCCTTTTTCGTCAGCGCATAGAGCGTGCCGACACCGACAACACCGCCACCAATAACAACAACACGTGCATGCGACTTCATAATCCAACCCTCCGGGCTCAGAGCAACACTTTATGATCCGAACCATAGTGAAAACAACTCAACACGTGTGAAGTCAAACGACCGGGCAGCGCAAAATTGCGACACATGAGGCTGTCTCAGACAGTCACGCCCAGCGAACGCAGATCGCGCCTCAACCCATCAGGATTGACGAACTGTACGGAATGCCAGCCTGCATTGCGTGCTGCGGCGACATTTGCAGCCACGTCATCAATGAACAAGGTCGCCTCAGGTACAAGGTCAAGGGTTGCGGCGTGATGCGCGAAAATATCGGCCTCCGGCTTCAACAGGCCAACCCGGCCGGAAACCGTCATACCCCGAAACAGTTTGAAGAAATCGAACCGCTGCGAGGCTTCATCAAACGTCTCGCCGTTGAAGTTCGTCAGGGCCGTCACGTCGAGAGCATCACCGGACAGTGTCTCAAGCATACCGACACTGTCTGCGATCGGACCCGGCACCATGTCATGCCAGCGCTCACGAAATGCACGGATCTGCGTTTCCTGGTCGGGGTATTGCGCGATCAGCTCAGCTTCGCCCGGCGCCCAGGCGTGAACCCGGTCCTGCGCGGTTATCCAGTCGCGCGAGCAGACGTCACGCAGGAACGCATGTCGTTCCACCTGATCCGGTATCAGACCGAGATAGGCCAGTTCCGGGTCAAAATTCAAAAGCACATTGCCGATATCAAAAACGATGTGCCGGATGGTCATCAACTGATGCCAAATTCGCTGAACGGAATGAATCCGAGCAGGTCGCCCTGCTGCACCGATGCTGCCTCTTCCGGTACTTCAATGAGCCCGGTCGCCTGCCGCAGCCCGGATATCAATCCGGACCCGTCACGCTGGAACTTCTGCAGGACGGGACCCTCGCCGGTGTTGTCTATCCAGCCGCGCCAGAACTCGCGCCGGTCAGTTTTTTTCTTTGCAATCGCGAAGCCGGCCGGCAGCGGATAGCGTTGCGGCATTTGCCACGCCGCCCCCTGCAGACGCGCAAGCATCGGTTGCGCATACAGGAGAAATGTCACGAAGGCCGCCACCGGATTACCCGGCAGACCGAAGAAAACCGTATCCGCGATCTGTCCCATTGCCAGCGGCCTGCCGGGTTTCACCGCCAGCTGCCAGGCGTGAAGCGTGCCCATCGACTGGATGGTCTCGACAATAAAGTCCGCTTCGCCGCGGCTTGCACCGCCCGTTGTGAGAATGACGTCACACTCATGGGCCGCGCTGCGCACCACCCGTTCAACCCGGACCCGGTCATCCGGTATCACGCCATAGTCCACCGGTTCGGCCCCGACCGTATCCAGCAACCCGCGCAACAAATGATGATTGCTGTCATAAACCTGACCGTCGCCGAGCAGGATGCCGGGCCGAACAATCTCGTCCCCGGTTGAAATCAGGCCCACCTTCAGGCGGGCAAACACCTTGATGCGGCCGGCCCCGCCGGATGCAATCGCGGCCACATCCTGCGGCCGCAGGCGCTGGCCGGACTGCAGCATGACTTCGCCTTGCCTGACGTCTTCACCGGCAAGGCGCATATTGGCACCGGCCTTCAACCCCTTCGGAACCACAAGTTTTGTCCCGTCAACACTGGCGTCCTCCTGCATCAGGCAGGTATCGGCCCCTTTCGGCATGACGGCACCGGTAAAAATACGCGCTGCCTCACCCTTCTTCAGGGCACGTTGCGGCGCATGGCCTGCAGCAATGCGCATAACGGTTTTGAGCTGTGTATCACCGTCTGCCTGCAACGACTGGCCCGCAAACGCGTAGCCATCTACCGCAGCATTGTTGAAGGCAGGAATGTCTTGCGGTGCCGCATACTGTTCAGCCAGTACGCGACCGTGCGCCTTTGAAAGCGCGATTTCCTCTATGTCTGCAACTGGTGATATCCGCTCCAGAATGAGCGCGACCGCATCGTCATGACGCATCCGGTCCTTGTCATGCAGAAAACAGTCATCAAGCAATTTGCGGGACATGGCTTCAAGGTACCTCGACCAGACCGGTACGCCCACAGATAAAATCAGCCAGCGCAAAAATATTGTCCCGGTCATAGACCGGAACCGGACAATCGGTAACCTCGCCATTGGCGGCGACGGCCACGATGGTTTCATCCTCGTCGCTCAGGTTTGGATTGGTGTTTTCAAGATTACGCACTTCGATCTTGTCGTGACCATCACGCTTGTAGCCTTCGACGATCACCAGATCGCACGGATCGAGCTTGGCCACCATCTCATCAAGCGACGGTTCCGCAACATCGCGCAATTCGGAAATCACCGCCCAGCGATGCCGGGAGACAACTGCAACCTGCGCAGCACCTGCCGCACGGTGGCGAAAACTGTCACGGCCCTCATGGTCAATGTCGAACGAATGATGTGCATGCTTGATGGTCGACACCCGGAAGCCGCGGCCGGTGAGTTCGGTTACCAGCTTTTCGACAAGCGTGGTCTTGCCGGCATTCTTGAACCCGGCCACCCCGATGACCCGCTGTGTCATGCTGCCAGTCCTTTCGCAATGCGTTCGGCTTCCGGCACATCATCTGGCCGGTTTACATTGAAAAACGGATCAAACCCGTTGGCGGCAAACTCGACCGCGACCAGCTTGTGCCGCGCGGTCCACACATCAACCTTGCGTATGTCTTCATCCACGAGGGCCGAGTGCAGGTCATCCTTCAGGCGCACCGGCCACAGGCCGAAAACCGGATGATTGCGCCCGTCAGACGCAGCACACGCCATATCTGCGCCCTGGTCTTCGGTTGCAGCCAGCAACCGGTCGACAAAATCGGTCGGGAAGAACGGCGTATCTGTCGCAGCAGTCGCCACCCATTTGGTATCGGGAGCATTTTCTGCAGCCCACGACAGCCCGGCCAGCACGCCGGCCAGCGGACCTGCAAATCCCTCAACCGTATCCGGCATGACCGGCAGGCCATAGCCGGCAAACCGGCCGGGATCACCATTTGCATTGAGTATGACGGTGCCGACCTGCGCACCGAACCGGTCAATGACGTGATCGAGCACCGGCCGCCCGGCCAGTTCGATCAGGCCCTTGTCACCACCCCCCATGCGCCGGGCAAGGCCACCAGCAAGGATGCAGCCAACAACATCATTCATCGCCCGCTCCCTTGCGCCGGTGCTTGCGGTCTTCATCCTCGATCTGGGACACATCGGCATCAAACTCGATACGTTCCGCACCCGACAAGGCCAGGAACCGTTTGCCCCGCGCCCGGCCGATGACCGTCATGCCCACCTGGCGGGCAAGGTCCACACCCCATGCTGTAAAGCCTGAGCGCGACACCAGAATGGGAATGCGCATGGCCGCACACTTGAGGATCATTTCAGATGTCAGCCTGCCGGTGGTGTAGAACAGCTTGTCATGCGGAGACACCTTGTTGAGGAACATCCATCCGGCAATCTTGTCGACGGCATTGTGCCTGCCGACATCTTCCAGATAGACCAGCGGCGTATCACCCTTGCACAGCACACAACCGTGAATGGCGCCCGCCTTGAGATAGAGCGATGGTGCGGTATTGATCTTTTTCGTCAGCGCATAAAGCCAAGATGTCTTTATCCGGGCGTCCTGAGACAATTCGATGGTTTCAAAATTCTCCATCATGTCGCCGAACACCGTGCCTTGCGCACAGCCCGACGTCCGGGTCTTCTTTTTCATCTTTTCTTCGAAGTTGGTCTCGCGCACCGTGCGCACCACAATCACTTCAAGATCATCATCATAATCGATGCTGGTAATCTCGTCGTCTTGCTGCAGCATGCCCTGGTTGAGCAGATAGCCCACGGCCAGCCAGTCCGGGTGATCGCCAATTGTCATCGACGTGACGATTTCCTGGGCATTGAGATAGATGGTCAGCGGGCGCTCGTGCACCACATGTGTATCCGTTGGCGCACCGGTCTGGTCGATCCCGGTAACTGCCCGCGACAGTCGCTCATCGTCCGGATCGGGCACGATTGCAAATTCCGATATGTCACGCGGCGTGTTCATGCGTGGGCGTAAATTCGTTGTGGCGGCATGTGCAGCACGATCTCGTCACCCACTGCAATTCGTCCTTCGCGCTCGACCCATGCCACCAGTCCGCGCTTGTTGCGCGCCAGTTTCGGAAACGCCATGCCCTGGTCGGGATGATGTTTTTCGATGACATCACCCACATAGCGGCACGGCGCATTTTCTCCATCGATAATCAGCGTAGCGCCGGAAGAGAACATCATGCGTGTTGATGGCGGCAGAAATGTAAGGTCGGGAATGCCCGAGGTAACAAGGTTGGCGCCGACCCATTCGGGTTTCAATTCCGGAATTCCAAGCAGACCGGCAACTTCGCGCAACTGCTCAACCGACAGAATGGACACCTGACGGGTATTCGCCACCGGCGTGCCGCGCTTGTACTGCGCCAGCATGCGGCTGTCCGACTGGTAGCCGCGTCCGGCATGGCAGTCACCGACAATGCCGTCGAACACCATGTCCATCCGGTTGACATGGGCTTTTTCCAACCCGGTCTCGCGATCCGGACTGGACAGCAATGCGGTAACCCTGCCGACCAGCTTCGATTTCTCAAGTACTGCCATGATACGCCCTTTTCAAATGCGGGCCTGTATAGCATCTTCCAGCGTCAACGAAACCGTTGTGCAGAGCATACCAGCTACTCGGCTGCTACGCTCTGCTGGCTTCCCGCAGGTTCAACCCTGGCAGCGCAGAACTTGAACTCCGGAATTTTCCCGTACGGATCAAGCGCTGCATTGGTCAACAGGTTCGCGGCAGCTTCGACAAAGGCAAACGGAATGAAGATGGCACCAACCGGCACCTGATCGTCCTGCCGCACCATGATCTCCACTTCGCCGCGCCGCGTCGCAACGCGCACCTTGTCGCCGGCCTCGATGCCAAGCTTCGCGATGTCCGCCACATTCATCTGGACCACCGGCTCCGGGTTCACCGCATCAAGCACGAACGACCGACGTGTCATCGCACCTGTGTGCCAGTGTTCAAGCTGGCGCCCGGTTGACAGAATGAACGGGTACTCCGCATCTGGTGTTTCATCCGGCGGCAGCACTTTGGCCGGTACCATTTTGCCGAGGCCGGTCTCCGTCGGGAAGCGATCAGAGAACACGATATCCTCACCGGGATGATCGGGTGCGGGACATGGATAGGCAACCACGTCTTCACTGATCAGCCGGTCCCAGGTGATATTGTCCAGCGATGGCATGGCCAGTTTCATTTCGGCAAACACATCAGCCGGGGTGTCATAGGTCCAGTTGAGGTCAAGCCGGTTGGCGAGATCACAGGTAATGGCCCAGTCCTCGCGCGCCTCGCCCGGTGCCTCAAGCGCCTTGCGGCCCATCTGCACCTGGCGGTTGGTGTTCGACACGGTGCCGTTCTTTTCCGGCCACGCGGATGCCGGCAGGATCACATCGGCAAACATGGCTGTTTCGGTGAGGAAGATATCCTGCACCACCAGGTGATCCAGCTTGGCAAGTGCGGCACGGGCATGGTTCACGTCCGGATCGGACATGGCCGGGTTCTCACCCAGAATATACATGCCGTTGATCGCGCCATCATGGATGGCATGCACGATTTCCACCACGGTGAGACCTGGCTCAGGGTCCAGTTTTGCATCCCACAGTTTTTCGAATTTTGTGAGATTTTTCTCTTCAACAACTTTCGAATAGTCCGGGAACACCATTGGGATCAGGCCCGCGTCAGATGCACCCTGCACATTGTTCTGGCCACGCAGCGGGTGCAGTCCGGTACCGGCCCGACCGGTCTGACCACACATCAGGGCCAGCGAAATCAGGCAGCGCGCATTGTCGGTGCCATGGGTATGTTGCGACACGCCCATGCCCCAGAAGATGATCGCGGCACTGGCGTTGGCGTACTTGCGCGCCACGGTGCGGATTTCATCTGCCGCAATGCCGCAAATTGCCTCCATGGCTTCCGGCGAGTAATCGGCCAGATGGTCTTTCAGCTTGTCGAAGCCTTCGGCGTGCGCCTGGATATACTGCTCGTCATACAGGCCTTCTTCGACAATCACGTTCATCATGGCATTGAGCAGTGACACATCAGCGCCGTTCTTGAACTGCAGCATGTGGCTGGCATAACGCTTCATGGCGGTGCCGCGCGGATCAAGGATGATCAGTTCGGCCCCACGCTGGGCTGCCTGTTTGAAATAAGTAGCAGCAACCGGATGGTTCTCGGTCGGATTTGCACCGATGACTACGATAACATCGGAATCGCGAACCGCGGTAAATGGTGCCGTTACAGCACCAGACCCGATGGTTTCCATCAGCGCTGCCACGGATGAGGCATGGCAAAGCCTGGTGCAGTGGTCGACATTGTTGGATCCGAAACCGACCCGCACCAGCTTCTGGAACAGATAGGCTTCCTCATTGGAGCATTTCGCCGACCCAAAGCCCGCCAGCGCCCTTGGACCCTTGGTGTCGCGGATGTCCTTCAGACCGTTGGCGGCCACATCAAGTGCTTCTTCCCAGCTCGCTTCGCGAAAATGCGTTAGGGGATTGGCCGGGTCCATGTTCAGGCCCTTGGGCAGACCTGGCTTGCGAATAAGCGGCTTGGTCAGGCGCTCAGGTGACGTGATGTAGTCGAAGCCGAACCGCCCCTTTACGCATAAGCGATTTTCATTGGCCGGCCCGCCCTTGCCTTCAACGAAGGCAATATGGTCCTGGCCGGTGTTTTCATCGGTACGGATGTTGTAGGTGATCTGGCAGCCGACACCGCAATACGGGCAGACGCTTTCAACCTGGCGGTCCGCCTTGCGGCTGCCGCGGCCCTTCTCATCAACAATGGTGGCCGGCATCAGCGCGCCGGTCGGACACGCCTGAACACACTCGCCACACGCCACGCAGGTTGATGCGCCCATCGGATCATCAAAGTCGAAAACCACTTTTTCATGGGGACCGCGGAACGCCATGCCGATCACGTCATTGACCTGGACTTCACGGCAGGCGCGAACACATAAGTTACAGTGAATGCAGGCATCCAGATTGACCGCCATGGCCGGATGCGAAATGTCGGGTTTTGGAGATGTGTCACGCGGAAAGCGCGATACGTCGACTTCCATTGCATCTGCCCATTTCAGGAACGACGACTGGTCATCATGGGCATCTTCGCACTCAGGCTGATCTGCCATCAACAGCTCGATCACCATTTTGCGGGCGTTGGATGAGCGCTCATTCTGAGAATTGACGACCATGCCTTCAGACGGTGCCCGCACACAGGACGCCGCCAGGACCCGTTCGCCTTCGATCTCGACCATGCAGGCCCGGCAATTGCCGTCTGCGCGATAGCCCGGCGCGTCCTTCCAGCACAGATGCGGAATTGTGGTGCCTTCACGTTTAGCCACCTGCCAGATTGTTTCGCCGTCTTGAGCCTCGACTTCGCGGCCGTCGAGGGTGAACTTGATTGTGCTACCGGACATCAGGAAACGTCCTCCTTGAAGTGCGTCATGACTGTTCGTATCGGGTTTGGCGCTGCCTGGCCCAGGCCGCAGATGGATGCATCGGCCATGGCGGTTGTCAGTTCACCCAACAGGTTCTCGTCCCACGGGCCCTCTTGCATCAGCTTGACGGCTTTCTCGCATCCAACCCGGCAGGGTGTGCACTGGCCACAGGATTCATCTTCGAAAAACTTCAACAGATTGACGGCCGCATCGCGCATGGAATCCTTGTCGGACATCACCACAATGGCGTGCGAACCCACGAAACAGCCAAGTTCGGCAAGCTCACCGCCGAAATCAAGCGGCACATCGCCTTTCGACGCCGGCAGTATGCCACCGGATGCACCACCGGGCAGATAGCCCTTGAAGGTGTGCCCGTCAGCCATGCCGCCACACAGGTCGATCAGTTCGTTGACCGTGGCACCTGCCGGTGCCAGCACGACGCCCGGGTTTTTCAGGCGCCCGGACACGGAGTACGAGCGTGGTCCCTTGTGGCCATCCTTGCCTTGCGAAGCGAACCAGTCCGGTCCTTGTTCAAGGATCTGCGGCATCCAGTAAACCGTCTCGATATTGTGCACCAGTGTCGGCGCACCGAACAGTCCGACCTGCGCCACATAGGGCGGCCGGTGCCGCGGCAGGCCGCGCTTGCCCTCGATGGATTCGATCATCGCGCTTTCTTCACCGCAGATATAGGCACCCGCGCCGCGCCTTACATGTACATAGCCTTCCGGTACGATACCGTCGGCTTCCAGCTTGCTGATCTCGTCTTTCAAAAGCTGCACCACTGCCGGGTATTCATCGCGCATGTAGATGTAGACGGCTGAGGCATCGACACCCCAGGCCGCAATCAGCATGCCGTCAAGAAACTGATGTGGACGCGTGTGCAGGTAATGACGATCCTTGAAGGTGCCCGGCTCGCCTTCATCACCGTTGATGCACAGATAACGCGGGCCTTCACCGGCACGGACGAATTTCCACTTCTGGCCCGATGGGAACCCTGCTCCGCCGAGCCCCTTGAGACCGGCTTCAAGCAGCGTGTCGATAACCTGTTCCGGCGTCTGCGACCCGCCGCGCAACCCTTCCAGTTGTTTGTAGCCGCCTTCGGCTCTGTAGTCCTCGAGAGACTGGTAGGCCGGCATGTCCGGTTCAACAGACTTGCTGGCGGCCATGATGGTCAGCTTGTCAACACTGACATTACCGACATAGTTGTGCCCCACGGCGGCTGCCGGCGCCACGTCGCACAGGCCCATGCACGGTGCGTGCACCACACGCACATTGTCAGGCGCACTGGCGCCCAGTGCCTTGATGATGTCTTGCGCACCCGCCATTTCATATGACAATGAATCACAGACCCGGATGGTGATCTCTGCCGGTGCGGTTTCACCTTCCTTCACAACATCGAAGTGATGATAGAAAGTCGCCACTTCGTAGACTTCCGCCATAGGCAGGCGCATGGCGCTGGCCAGTGCAGCCAGGTGGCCGGCCGACAGATGTCCCCACTTGTCCTGTACCAGGTGCAGGTACTCAATCAGCATGTCGCGCTGCAGTGGCTGATGGGCGTCCAGCAGGTCAGTCACCTCCTGATGGGCAACAGGGTCAAGCTGGCGACCCTTGGGAAACGCCCTGCCCTTGCCCTTGCCGCCGCGACCGGGGCGGATAGGCTTGAAACCGTGACTGTCTGTGTGCTTGTTCATGTTCGCCGATACCTTTTGCGAAATGTTGCTGGACCAGCGTTACGCTGCCCGCTACACCGCCGTCATGCCTGATTTGAATGCTGGATTTGCCGGCACTTCAGACCATGGCTCAGACCGGAGAGCGCAACAGCACTGGTCAATTCTGCCAGTCAGAATTAAATGTTATACCTGAAGGTGTCCAGTTTAATGCAAGATTTCGACTATGAAATTGACGTGAAAGGCCTGCAATGCCCATTGCCGGTACTGAAAGCCAGAAAGCGGCTAATGTCGCTTAAGTATGGAGAAT
>JABDRA010000003.1 GCA_013041995.1 Anderseniella sp.
GTGTTTCACAGGCCATGGGCAGAACCGCTGACGGATTGTTGAGCCATCTGTCCTTGTTGTTTGTACCCGCCGGTGTTGGCGTGATGCTCCACTTCCGGTTGCTGGAGGACAACTGGCTTGCGGTATCAGTGGCGTTGCTGGCAAGCACGGTTGCCACCATCATCGTAACCGCCCTGATGATGCGGTGGCTGTCTGGAAAGCAGGCATCATGACCGGCCTGCGCGATGTCTGGGTCTATTTGTCGGCAAGCCCGTTGCTGCACCTGACAATGACGCTGGTGGCCTTCCAGGCAGGATCGTGGATTTATGAAAAGGCCAACAGGAACCCTCTGCTGAACCCGGTTCTTTTGTCAGTAATTGTAGTTGTGACCATGCTGGTGATAACCGGCACCGCCTATCAGGAGTATTTCGAAGGCGCGCAATTTGTGCACTTCCTGCTGGGACCGGCGACAGTCGCGCTTGCGATCCCGTTGTACAGGCAATTTGACAAGGTTAGAGGGTCCGCGCTGGCCATCCTGTCCAGTGTTCTGGCGGGCTCCCTGACTGCCATACTGACAGCACTTGCCATTGGAAGCCTGCTTGGCGGTTCCACCGATACATTGTTGTCCCTGGCGCCGAAATCGGTAACAGCGCCGGTTGCCATGGGCATATCGGAACAACTCGGAGGATTGCCGTCGCTGACCGCAGTGCTGGTTATCCTGACCGGCATCGCAGGCGCCATGCTGGGCCCGGTTGTGTTGGACATGATCGGCGTCAAGGACTGGGCAGCACGCGGTCTTGCCATGGGCACCGCCAGCCATGGCATTGCCACTGCCAGGGCCCTGCAGGTCAACGAGGTGGCAGGTGCGTTTTCCGGTCTGGCGATGGGGCTCAACGCGCTTGCAACAGCTATTCTGCTGCCGTTGATCTGGAATTGGTTCTTTTGAGTGGGCCTTTTGATGGTCGAATACTTGAGGTTATATCGCTCACGCAAGCAGCCTGCGGCTGCGCTCCGCTAGGGCGGGCCTGACCGGCCCGAGGCCCGTCGGGCCTAGTTGTGTTTTGGTGGTCGAACAGCTTATCCGCCTTCGGCGGGCCGTTCTCCGACCCTGAACAACCCTTGTGATGAACTCCTTCCGAAGCACGAAGTGCTGAGGCAAGGCCGACCGGCCGCCGCACGAAGTGCGCCCTAGCGGAGCGCAGCCGCATGCTGCTGGCGTGAGCGAAATCATTTTGGTGGTCGAACAGCTTGTCCGCCTGCGGCGGGCCGTTCTCCGACCCAGAACAACCGAAGTGATAAACTGCCACTAGGCCCGACGGGCCTCGGGCCGGTCAGGCCCGCCCTAGCGGAGCGCAGCCGTCAGGCTGCTTGCGTGAGCTAAGATATGACCACCTGCTTGGCCGCATCAAATTCGGCGCGGCGCCGGGCGAGGTCTTCTGGTGAAAGTTTCTCCGGATTGGAATAGTCGTCTTTCCATCTGTCGTCACCTGCCATCCACTCCAGCGGTGATACAAGTGTGGTGCGCGGGCGTGACACGATCTCCAGTGCGCTCAGGGCCAGGCCGAGGGTGAAGCGCTGGCTTTCCTCGTCAAACGGTTTGCCGGCCGCGTTGCCGAGTGGAAAATCCGAAAATACAAACCGCGGCACGCCGCAATGTTCGACGATGTCCTTTGCACAACCCATGATGACGGTGGCAATACCGGCAGCTTCCAGGTGCCGGGCGGCCAGCGAAACCGACTGGTGACATACCGGGCAATTGGCAACCAGGATGGCCGCCTGGGTGCCTTGATCTGCCAGTGCCTCAAGCAGGGCAGGCGCGTCCTTCTCGATATTGGTGCGTTGTGATCTGTTGGTTGGGAACCCGAAAACCTGTGTCGTGAGAGAACCGATGCGCCCTGATTGTTCAGCCTGCTTCAGGGCATCCAGGGGAAACCAGGTGTGCGGGTCTTCAGCCGTTGTGTGGATGCGGTCATAGGCAATGTGGGAAATGCGCACGTCGGGGGCGGGGGTGACCGGATGAGACCATATATCGTGAAACTTTGCCGCCCCGTTATAAGCCGCACCGGGGCCTTGATCGCCTGCTTCGGGCTTGAACAGCGCAGCAGTTGTCACCAGTGCGACACGGGAGCTTGCGATCGGGCGGCCAAGACCCGAAAACGGCACATCTTCGTTGTGTGCCCATTCATAAGGATTGCCGTAGCCCAGAGCCAGATACCAGTCACGCGTGCGCTGCATATAGGCGAGAGGGTCAGCCATTGCGGTCGGTCTTGCCGTCGGTTGCATTGAGGCGCTTGTTCTTGAGGTCTTCGGCGAAAACGCGGGCGCGGCGTTCTGCATCCCCCAGTTGTGGTGACGACAGGTTGGACATCATCACGTCAAGATCTGCATCTGTCCGCCCGGCCTGCCTGGCCAGGGTATAGTACTTGCCGGCCTCGACGCGGTCCTTCTTCATGCCGCGACCGGCAGCCAGAATCCGGGCGATGAACAATTGTGCGTCCGGATTGCCGGCATTGGCGGCAACCAGCAGCCATTGTGCGCCGATCTTGTAATCCTTGCGCAAGCCGGCATCACCGCCATAAACCATCAGGCCATAGTCAAGCGCTGCTTCCGGCAAACCCTGCACCGCAGCCTTTTGAAACCAGATACTGGCTGTCGTCAGGTTCTTTTCGACGCCGTCGCCGTTCACATATAGCAGGCCAAGATTATACTGCGCCTGGGCAAGACCGGCATCGGCTGCCTTGCGAATGTGCCTGGCGGCCAGAACGGGATCGGGTAAGACGCCGTTGCCCTGATAATATATCAGACCCAGTTCATTGCTGGCCTTCATGTGACCGGTGGCAGCGGCTTTGGACAACCATTTGCGCGCTTTGGCCGGGTCTGCCGTGCCTGCCTGCCCGGTCAGGTTCAACATGCCGATCCGGAACATGGCGCCGGAATGATTCTGCGCGGCGGCCATCTCATACCATTGCAGCGCATTGGCCATGTCGATCTGGCGGCCACGGCCAAGCTCGTACATTTCGCCGAGCATGATCTGCGCATTGATGTCACCCTTGGTTGCCAGAGGAACGGCGATCTCGTAGGCGGCGGGGTAGTTGTCATCAGAATAAAGAGCTGCCGCCTCCTTGAAGGTAGGTGCAAGCTTGCTGGTTTGGGCATTGGCATCGACCACCGACAAGGTGAGGGACGCTGCCAGCAGACCGATCAGGAACAGTTTCATGCAGCGCTCCTTTTTCCGGCAGCAGTGAGTGCGCGGCCAAGTCGTGCTGCCTCGTCTGCAGAACTCCACATGGCAGCAGGCGGCATGACAAAATCCGCACCCGATGCAATTGCGTCCAGGCAGGCGGCTTCGTCCGCCGCACCCATGCCAACACACGGCACCTCAAACAGCGGTACCCACCAGGTGAGCAGATCCACGCCTGCAGGCGTAGCCAGATCAAAGGCGATGTAGTCGATGTCGGTCTCACCGGCCTCCATGGCAGCATGGCGCGAGCCGGAGGCAACAACACCAACACTGGCATTGCGCCCGAGTGTCTTGTGCGCAGCGATCGCATCCTCAACGCTGGTGGTGATGTGAACGCCGTCGGCTTTTTCATAAGCTGCAAATCGGCTGTCATCTACAATCAGGACGGCGATGTCCTTTTGCTGTGCGATTGGCATGACCTTTTCCGTTAAAGCCTTATCGGCAGGCAGAACCAGGCAGGCAACGTCGCCTGCATCTGCTGCAGCGGTCAGGCTTGCCGCGATGATATCTGAATCCATGCCGGACGGTGGCATCAGGAAGAGGCGGCAATTGGGCAGATTTTCGGCAGGTTGCGTGCTCATGAGGCGAATCAATTCGATAAGAGTGGATGCGATAGGGCCCAGTGATAGCGGGATTGCATGGCCAAGCAAATGGCTATGAACTTCAAGTTCATCAGATATGCCAGTGTCCAGCCTTAAAGCTTCACCGGCCAGGTGTCGGAAAGACGATAGCCTTCGGGCCAGGGATCTTCCGGGTCGAGCATGACCTGATGCGTTCCGGTGACCCAGGCCCGGCCCCTGATACTGGGCATGATGGCGGGGTGACCGGCGATGCTGGTTACACTCTCCAGCCGGCAATCAAACCGCGATCCGATAATCGAGCGGCCGACAAAGCGGTCTCCCACCTGCAGTTGCCCTTTTGCATGCAGCACCGCCATGCGGGCTGAACACCCTGTCCCGGTAGGGCTGCGGTCAAGCTTGCCGGGATCAATGACAACCGCATTGCGGCCAGATGGGACACCGGCGTCATCTTCCAGCGGCATGGCGACCTGGCAGAACGAGATGTGCGACCAGTCGGGATTTCCGGGATGCGTGAAGCCGAGTTGTTCGTTGGCAGCCCTGGTGATCTTTGCGCCCAGTGTTGCAATGTCCTTTGCTTCGTCCGGCTGGATGGAGAAACCAAGCGCAGGCGCATCAACGATGACAAAACTATCTCCGCCATAGGCCGTGTCGACGCTCAGTGTGCCATGGCCTTCCACTTCAAGCTGCGCATCCAGCTTGTCGGCAAAAGACGGCACATTGTGAACGGTGATGGATTTTGCCTTGCCGGCCTCGCAATGAGCCGTCACGGCGACAAGGCCGTCGGGGGCTTCAAGATTGAACCGGGTTTCCGGCTCCGTCATTTCAATCAGCCCGGTGTCGAGCAGCACGGTTGATACGCAGATGGAGTTTGACCCGGACATCGGTGGCGTATGTTCAGGTTCCATGATGATGAAGCCGAACTGTGCATCGGGGTGTTTGGCCGGTACCAGCAGGTTGATATGCCTGAAGACGCCGCCGCGCGGTTCGTTCAGCACGAAATTGCGCAGCGTCTGGTCGCGTGCAATGAAAGCGCGTTGCTCCCACAAGGTGTCACCGGGCGGCGGGGCAACACCGCCGACGATCACGTCACCCACTTCGCCTTCGGCATGGGCTGAGACAATGTGGATGACGCGGGAAGTGCGCATCGAAGCGGGCCTACTTGGCCTTTTCCACCGCTTTGGTCCATTTGCCCTTTGAGGCGAGGCCGTTCATGGCGGCGCGGTGGGCAAAGGCTGCCTGTGCTGCCTTGACGTTGGCCGGTTTGCCGCCCCACGCCTTGAGGGCTGCAGCCTGCAGGGCGCGACCGTAGGAGAACGTCAGGTTCCAGGGCACATCGTGACGTGAATTCATCAGTGAAAGATGTTCTGTTGCATCAATATCGGACTGGCCACCCGACAGGAAGGCAATGCCGGGAACGGCAGACGGTACGCAGGCCTTCAGGCATTTCACCGTCATGTCGGCAACCTGTACCGCACTTGCCTGTTTGGCGGCGTTCTTGCCCGGCACGATCATGTTCGGCTTCAGCACGATGCCTTCAAGATTGACCCGGGCTTCATAAAGCTCGGAGAACACGATTTTCAGGGTTCGCTCGGTCACATCGTAACAGCGCTCGATTGAGTGCGCAGCAACCGGGCCATCCATCAGAACTTCCGGCTCGACAATCGGCACAATCCCGTTTTCCTGGCAAAGGGCGGCGTAGCGCGCCAGTGCATGGGCGTTGGCGCGAATGCAGCCATAAGTCGGTGTGCCGGGAGCGATATCGATAACGGCGCGCCATTTGGCAAAGCGGGCACCAAGCTTGTGATATTCCTTCAGGCGGGCACGCAGGCCATCGAGACCGGCGGTGATCTTCTCACCCTTGAAGCCGGCCATGTCCTGTGCGCCGGCATCGACCTTGATCCCGGGAATGGAGTTTGTGGCCTGCATCATTTCAACAAGGGTCTGTTTGCCGCTGGCTGATGACTGGCGAATGGTTTCATCAAACAGGATGACGCCGGAAATGTTCTTCTTCATGGCGGACCTGGCAGAAAACAGCATTTCGCGGTAGTCGCGGCGGTTGTCTTCGGTTGATGCAACGGCGATGGTATCAAACCGCTTCTTGATGGTGCCGGTGCTTTCATCTGCAGCAAGAATGCCCCTGCCGGGTGCAACCATGGCGTTCGCAATGTCTTCGAGTGTCTGTTTCATATCAGTCTATGCCCCTTCTCAAACGAATGACCGTTCAGGCTGTTCGCAATACTTCGACGCCGGGTAGCGCCTTGCCCTCAAGCCATTCAAGAAATGCCCCACCAGCGGTGGATACATATGTAAAATCATCTGCCACACCGGCATGGTTCAATGCCGCTACGGTATCACCACCCCCGGCAACCGCGACCAGTTTTCCGGTTTTTGCCAGTTTGGCCGCTTGTTGAGCAGCAGCAACGGTACCGGCATCAAACGGCGCTATTTCAAATGCGCCAAAAGGTCCATTCCAGACCAGTGTGGCGGCATTGTCAAAGACGGCGGCAGCTTCTGCAACCGATGCAGGGCCGACGTCCAGCATCATTTCGTCTTCGGCAATCTCGCTGACCGGCACGACCCGGGTGGCTGCACCGGCCGCAAACTCCTTCGCCACCACTGCATCTACGGGAAGCACGATACGGCAGTCATTTGCTTCGGCCTGTTTCAGAATGTCCAGTGCGGTAGCCGCCATGTCGTGTTCACACAGTGATTTACCGACGTTAATGCCCTTGGCTGCCAGGAAAGTGTTGGCCATGCCACCACCGATGATGATGGTGTCGGCGACCTTCGTCAGGTTGCCCAGCAATTCAAGCTTGGTGGATACCTTGGCGCCGCCAACCACACAGACCAGGGGACGGGCCGGGTCTGTCAGCGCGGCAGAAAGGGCAGACAGTTCCTTCTCCATGGACCTGCCGGCAGCGGCCGGCAGTAATCGTGCAACACCTTCGGTGGATGCATGGGCACGATGGGCAGCCGAAAACGCGTCGTTCACGTAGATGTCGCCAAGCGACGCAAGCGACTTCGCGTAGGCGGCCTCGTTTTTCTCTTCACCTTCGTTGAACCGGGTGTTTTCCATCAACACGATCTGGCCATCTGACAGCTCGCCGGGATCTCCGGCAGCAAACTGCACCGGCCGGCCAAGAACGTCGGCCAGCGCGGCTGCGATTGGCGCCAGGCTCATTCCGGCAACCGGTTTTCCCTTGGGCCGGCCGAAATGGGCCAGCAGAATGACTTTCGCTCCCTTGTCCGACAATTCGCGGATGGTCGGCGAGACTGCGTGCAGGCGGGTCGTGTCCGAGATCTTGTCGTCCTGCATCGGGACGTTCAGGTCCACCCGGACAAGCACACGCCGGGATTTGACATCCAGATCATCGAGTGTCCTGAAGGTGGTCATGGTGAATTGCGGTTCCTGCCTTCAGGCGCTGGCTTCGAGACCCGACAGAGCTGCCTGTACTGCGGCGTCGGAGGTAATGCCAAAGTGTTCGTAGAGTTTTTCGTAAGGTCCGGAGGCACCAAACGTGGACATGCCGATAAAGGTGCCGTCAATACCGATCAACTGATCCCAACCCTGGCGCACACCGGCTTCAATGGCGATGCGGACCGGTTCGTCACCGGTGATCAGTTTGCGATAGTCGGCATCCTGCTGATGGAACAGGTCCATGCACGGCACTGACACGACCCGGGATGAAATCATGTTTTCCGACAGTTTGGCGGATGCCTGCATGGCGATCTCGACTTCGGAGCCTGAGGCAAAAATCACCACCTTGGCATCATCATCACTGTGCACGTCATAGGCGCCGCGGGCGCACAGGTTTTCTTTCTTGAACTTGAGACGTGCAGGCTCAAGCTTCTGACGGGTAAGGGCTAGGATGGACGGGGTACTGTCTGCCTGCAGTGCCAGTTCCCAGCATTCTGCGGTTTCAACTGCATCGCACGGACGGAACACGTTGAGGTTCGGGATCACGCGCAATGCAGCCAGGTGTTCGACCGGCTGATGGGTTGGCCCGTCTTCTCCAAGCCCGATGGAGTCGTGGGTCATTACGTAAATCACCCGCTGTTCCATGAGCGCCGACAGGCGGATGGCGGGGCGGCAGTAATCGGTGAACACCATGAAGGTGCCGGAATAGGGAATGACACCGCCGTGCAGGGCCATGCCGTTCATGGCGGCTGCCATGCCGTGTTCGCGAATGCCCCAGTGAATGAAGCGGCCGGACGGGTCATCGGCGGTAAACGGCACCATCGCCTTGGTGCGGGTGTTGTTTGAACCGGTCAGGTCAGCCGAACCGCCCATGGTTTCCGGCACCACCGGATTGATGACCTCAAGAACGTTTTGAGATGCGGTGCGGGTCGCGATTGGAGCGGGCGCTTCTTCGAGTTGCTGTTTGTAGGCTACGATTGTTTCATGCAGGTCTTCCGGCAGTGTGCCAGCGGTACGGCGGTCGAACTCGACTTTTTCGCCGGATGGCATGGCCGTGACGCGGTCTTCCCAGGCCTTGCGCTCGCGACAGCCACGCAAGCCGGTGATGCGCCACATGTCCCTGATAGAGGTCGGGATTTCGAATGGTTTGTGGGTCCAGCCGAGCTGTTCGCGCGCCGCTTTGACTTCTTCTGCGCCGAGTGGCGCACCGTGGGCCCCCGACGTACCCTGCTTGGCGGGTGAGCCGTAGCCAATGATGGTGCGGCAGGCGATGAGCACAGGTTTGGTTGCGGTCTGCGCCGAAGACAACGCATTGGCGATCTCGGCGTAGTCATGGCCATCGACGCGCATGACGTCCCAGCCGGATGCAGCAAACCGGCCCAGTTGATCAGTTGAGTCTGTCAGGCTGACCGGTCCGTCAATCGATATCTGGTTGTCATCCCACAGGACGATGAGCTTGTTCAGCCTGAGATGGCCGGCAAGAGTGATCGCCTCTTGCGAAATGCCTTCCATCAGACAACCGTCACCTGCCAGCACATAGGTCTTGTGGTTGACAATTCCGTCACCGAAGCGCGCGGCAAGATGGGCTTCGGCAATGGCCATGCCAACCGCATTGCCAAGACCCTGGCCAAGTGGCCCGGTGGTGGTTTCAATGCCGGATGCATGACCGTATTCGGGATGTCCCGCCGTGCGCGAGCCGATCTGGCGGAAGTTCTGCAGCTCCTCGATGGTCATGTCTTCATAACCAAGCAGGTGCAGCAATGAGTACAGCAGCATGGAACCGTGGCCTGCCGACAGCACAAAGCGGTCCCGGTCGGCCCAGTTCGGGGCTTGCGGATCAAACTTCAGATAGTGCGCAAACAGCACGGTTGCCACATCGGCAGCGCCCATAGGCAACCCCGGATGACCGGAGTTTGCGGCCTGAACCGCGTCCATGGACAGCGCTCGAATGGCATTTGCCATTTCGGTGAACTTGGCAATATCTTCGGGAGTGGCCGCTGCGGCACTGGACGTGCCGGTTGCGGCGGCTGGGTTAGCCGGTGTCATCTGTCTCTTTTCCACCGTTGAAATTCGGCGCCACCAATAGCACTCAGGCATTTGGAGTCAATGGTGCACTATGGCCGCACCGCCGCAGTTGTTAACACTGTGAATAATTATGGTTGCCAACAGCGGGATTAATGTGCTGTTGACGGTATTGCCGGTAACCCCATAGAGTATTGAAGGGATTTGGCACTGACGAACCGCTAGTAACGGTACGTCAGGTTGCGGGGAAAAACAGCCATGGCGTCGAAATCTGAGCTGGACAAGGCAATTGCGCACTTTGAACAGGCCATGCGCCAGCTTGAAGCACCATGGGCGCAGGCCGAGCAGAATCAGGGCAAGATCACTAAGCTCAATACCGAAACATCGGCGCTGAAGGATGATCGCGCCCGGCTTGCCGGCGAACTGGATGAGGTTCGCGCCAAGGCGGAAGAGTTGACCGAGGCCAGCCGGCAGGCGGCCCGGCGTATAGAACTGGCGATGGCACGGGTGAGAAC
>JABDRA010000005.1 GCA_013041995.1 Anderseniella sp.
CTTCTCAATGAAGCGGCGGACAATGGAGCCGACCTGATCGTGATCGGCGCCTACGGACATTCAAGGCTGAGGGAATTCGTGTTTGGCGGGGTGACCAGAAGCCTGCTCCAGAGCATGACGGCGCCAGTACTGATGTCGCACTGATACTCAATGTCAGTGCAGTTTTAGAACAACAGATACCAGGCGGCATAGAGCGCCGTTATCACAAGCACTGCTGCGACCTGTATGGTTACGACACGTTTTGTCGCCGTGATCTTTCTCATCATTGCACCTGTTGCTGACGGGTGAAGTCAGGACAACGGTACAGTCAGGTTGCTGCCGGGGCAATACAAGCGGATCGCCTGTCTACAACACTCCCTTCCAGCGCAAGGCCATAAATACGCCCAGGGCGACGACGAGGATTTTGATAGCGATGTAACCGAGCCAGCGCCTGGGAAAAGGAAGGCTGTCGGTCCAGGGTGTCTTGTTGTCAGGCATTGTCATCGCCTTAACCTTTCTGATGCTGATGCATCCACCGGTATAATTCTAAAACTCCAGATGATTTAGACGCTACCAACAGCCAGGTATTCGTCCTTGACCTGCGTCAAGGAAGCAACACCCAAAGTGTCGTCCGAGAATGAATTAGGCTACTGTTTGGCGAGATTGTGGGGGTTGTGGTGATGATGATCGGCGTTGCAGCGCGGATCGTCACAATTGAAGATAGCTTTAAGTCTGGAGTATTCCTGAACAGTAACAGCACGCACGTCAGGCTTGCTGGTGCGTTGCAGTAACAGGTCGGGACTCACATATGGCGATAATGTGGTGAAAAACAGCGTTGGACTGTCATATTGTGCAGTAGTCTGTGAACAAGAGGCGGGCCGGGAACAGGCTGCGGCCTGTTCGAGCGAAACAGACTATTGCTGGCCACATGTGACACCCTGCATGATAGCCAGATGAGCGCCCAGTCTTCGCTGATTCTCTACATAACCGGCATCAACCTGATAACGTTCGCCATGTTCGCGTGGGACAAGTACACAGCGATCAAAGGGCAATGGCGTGTCCCTGAAAAGACACTGCTGATGCTGGCGCTTGCCGGGGGATCACCCGGCGCGATAATCGCCCAGCAAAGGCTGCGTCACAAAACCCGTAAACAACCATTTCGGGCGCGACTCTTGTTGATAGCGGGACTTCATGTATTGCTGCTCGTGGCACTTGCAATACCCGTCTCGCGGCAACTGATGTTCGAGCAACTGCATCTGCTGCTGGCGTCTTGGGAGGGCTGAAGGTGTTACCGGTGAACTGCGTGTTTGTTGGATGGGAGCATACCTGGCAGGCACCGGGTCAGTATCAGCCAAAACCTTGAAATTGTCGGAGCCATCCACACCTGACGGCGCCATCAGGCGATCTTGACGACAATGTCGTGTAGCGTGGCGCCGGCATGCGCGAGTCGATCCGCCGCGTTTGACATATGCCGGTATACCTCGCGCCGCTTGAAGGCCTCCATGACATATTCGAACGCGACGATTTCCGCCTCAAGCTTTTGGTTGCTGTTTGCTTTCTTTGTCCGGATGTCCTCCACATAGGTTGAAATATCAAACAGTTCGGCCAACGCCTTGCGGTATTGTTTTTCGATTGTGCGCTCGGCCTTGCGGGCGGCCAGTGCGTCTGCTTCGGCAAGAATTGCGTTGTCGCTCAGTTTCCTGAACCCTTCCTGCAAGGATTGCGTGCCCTCCTTGAGATGGATTGCCATTTGCAGCGAATGCGGGTCCGGTTCAATGCCGAATACTTCCATTTCCCGAACCGTGGTCTTGGCGTAGTTCATCAGATGGTCGATGTCGACAATGGCACGGTAAATGTCTTCTCTGTCCATGGGCGTCGAGAATGATGTATTCAGAGCTTCGATGTTCCGTCGCTTGAGTTCATCGCCTTCCTTTTCCATTTGCTTGACATGCTTGCCGACTTCTTTTTTGCCGGATTCCATGAAGACAACCAGTTCCTCCAGGGTCGCGACCGCCATGTCGCATTGATCATCGACAAGACTGAAGAAATCCGGCGTCTTCGGCAAAACCCGATCGACGATGCGTGTCAACAGTGAATTTCCGCCACTCATTTCGATACTCCTTGTGATTGTGACCCTGGTTGTGCCCCGAGGCGCTAAATCGGTTTCTAACCAATGCCGGTCAACAGTTTGACGATCAGATAGGTCACTATTCCAAACATCGCGGAACCGGGAATTGTCAGAATCCAGGTCATCAGGATCTCCCTGGCCTTGGACCAGCCGACCGCTTTGGGCCGCTCAGAGGCGCCAATCCCCATCAAGGCAGAACTGGTGACATGGGTGGTCGATACCGGCGCGCCCAAAATAGCGGCTGTAAATATGATGCCTCCCGCAGAGACCTGGCCATTGACCGCGTGCAGCGGCCGGATCTTGTAGATGGCAAAGCCGATTGTTCGAACGATACGCCAGCCACCCGACAGAACGCCAAGTGTAATGGCCGATGCACACAGCAACAC
>JABDRA010000007.1 GCA_013041995.1 Anderseniella sp.
GTGTTGGCGAACGCATGCTGGACAAGGGCGTCACCTGGAAGGTTGGCCGCCTGTTTCACGGCAAGGATGAAGTCTACAGTTTCGATCTGTTGCCGGAAGACGGTCACAAGTACCCGGCGTTCATCAATCTCCAGCAATACCATGTTGAACAGTATCTGGTGGAGCGTGTGCGCGATTTCCCGGACCTGATTGATCTCAGGTTCAAGAACCGGGTGGTGGACCACAAGGACCATGGTGATCATGTTGTCTTGCAGGTCGAAACGCCGGACGGGGCTTACGATCTGGAAGCAAGGTATTTCATTGCCTGCGACGGGGCAGGCTCTGCCACCAGAAGCCGCATGGGTCTGCCGTTTGACGGACAGACGTTTGAGGAACATTTCCTGATCGTCGATGTGGAAATGCAGAAAGGTCCGTTTGCCACCGATCAGCCCGAGAGATGGTTCTGGTTTGAGCCGCCATTCCACCCGGGACAATCGGCACTGCTTCACCAGCAGCCAGATAATATTTACCGTATCGATCTGCAGTTGGGGCCCGACGCGGATCCTGCCGGTGAGGCTGCTGAGGAAAAAGTCATCCCGCGCATCAAGGCGATCGTCGGTGATAAACCGTTCAACCTCGACTGGATGAGCGTCTACAAGTTCAGGTGTGCCAAGCTTGACCGGTTTGTGCACAACCGCGTGCTGTTTGTGGGTGACAGCGCGCACGTGGTCAGCCCTTTTGGTGCGCGCGGCGGTAATGGCGGTATCCAGGATGTCGACAATCTGGGTTGGAAGCTGGCAGCGGTTCTGGCCGGAGCGGCTGATGCTGCGCTGCTGGAGACCTATCATGACGAGCGCAACCACGGCTCGCAGGAAAACATCATGAATTCGTCACGTGCGACGAACTTCATGACCCCGAAAACACCAATGGAAGCGCTGTTTCGCAACGAGGTCCTGAAGCTGGCGCATGACCTGCCGTTTGCACGCAAACTCATCAATTCCGGACGGCTTTCCGTGCCGTGTTCGCTGGAGGGTAAAGCGCTCCAGACCGAAGGTGATTGTGTGGTTGGGTCGGGCCATGCACTGGTCGATGCCCCGTTGCGGAACCGGGAATGGCTGGTCGAACGGTTGCAGGGTAATTTTCTGCTTGCCGGCTTCGGCGATGTAAAGGTGCCCGAGGTATCCGGCCTGGACCGCCTGGGCATTGGCCACAGGTCAGATGAGTATCCATGTGTCGAGCCTGCAAACGAGTATGCGGTTTCCAGATACGGTGACGGCTCGATTTATCTGTTCCGGCCCGACGGACATGTTGCTGCGTCTTTTGCCAGCAGCGATGTGGACCTGATTTCCGCGGCGTTCGACAGGGCGCGCGGACTGACAAAAAATCCAGCTGGAGGCTCATCATGAACGACAAAGGCTCGGAAAAAGATGGCCTGGGTGCCGACGGTGATGCATTTTACGAAGCGCTGATGGCCGCACATGAAGGGCTGGACGAGGCACAGGGCCATGCCCTGAATGCGCGACTGGTGCTGTTGATGGCCAACGAGATCGGCGATATGACAGCGCTTGCCGCAATCTTGCGCACAGCGCGCAAGTTCAATGACTGACAGTGTCATCCTGCATGACTATTGGCGATCATCCGCAGCGTACCGGGTTCGCATAGCCCTCAATCTGGCAGGCATCAGCTATCGGCCCACCGAAGTCGACCTGCTCGATAAGTCGCACAAGTCCAGCGGATACCTTGCGCTCAATCCACAAGGTCTGGTGCCGGCACTCGAGATTGACGGACACATTCTGACCCAGTCACTGGCGATAATCGGATATCTCAGCGAGACACGGGCGTTAACGGTGCTGCCCGACGAGCCATACGCCAGAGCCCGGGTCAATGCGGCGGCAATGGCTCTGTCCGTCGATCTGCATCCGGTCTGCAATCTTCAGGTTGTCCACTATGCAACCGGCGCCGACGAACCGGCCAGAAGCAAGTGGATGAAGCATTTCATCACGCCGGGACTGGCAGCATTCGAAAAACTGATCGATGGATTTGACGGTCCCTATTGTTGCGGAGATCAACCGTCACTGGCGGACATCTGCATGATGCCGCAACTGTACAATGCAGATCGCTGGGGCGCCACCTACAGCGCATGCGCGAAGATCATGGATGCGCAGGCAGCCTGCCAGGCAAACCCGGCTTTCATCGCGGCTCATCCCGACATGGTCAACCCCTACTGAAAAATATGGCATTTAAGCCCGTCAGCAAGATCTTGCAATTATTCAGAAATATGGCGCACCGGGGAAGATTCGAACTCCCGACCCCCAGATTCGTAGTCTGGTGCTCTATCCAGCTGAGCTACGGGTGCGCGCTGTTTCGCATGTGAGGAGAGACAAATGATTATGCCGCCCGCGAAACTGCGGGTTAGGT
>JABDRA010000014.1 GCA_013041995.1 Anderseniella sp.
CTGCCAGCGTGAGCTGCCGCAACGGCAACCCCCGCCAGACACACGCCCGCCAAACCCAGTTTAAGGATGGTCCTCATCAGCTTCCTCCAGTGCCCTTTTATTATTGCATGCCAGCCTAGTTCACGATTTGACCAATATCAAGACAAATTCATATTTTTGAATGAATATATCCACGGTCCGCAATCACGACCTCGGCCAGCGCCCAGACCAATATTGAAATCAATCGCTGTTTTTTTCACCAGCCTCGCGACGTTCAACAATCCTGCGCGCGTGGTAGCGCTGAAATCCCTCGTCTGTTTCGTAGCCTTTCTTGTGCACCCACTGGAACATGTCGAGAAAGGTTCCCTTTCGAAATGCGCCCGGCATGACGGCAACCGTTGAAGCGCCAACATCCTTTTTGCCATCGGTTTCCTCGGGCATGAAGAAGATGGTCGGAGTAAAGGTCACCCGCCATTTGCGGGCGGCGGTTTTTTCGGTCAGCGCCTCGCCATCCAGATCGGTGACTTCCTCGTCGCCATACAGATTGTACTGAACCACCATGTAGTTGTCCTTGATGAAATCCCGCACTTCCGGGTCCACCAGCACCTCCTCGTGAACCTGCCGGCAATAGATGCAGCCGCGTTGTTCAAAGATCAGCGCCAGGCGTTTGCCTTCCGCCCTGGCGGTGGCCATGTCTTCCTTGATGTCGCGAAATGTGGTCGCAAACCAGGCCTGTTTGTGCAGACCGTCATCTCCAACTTCAGCGGCCAACGCGCCGGTAATCCCGGCAAGCAGAACAGTAACAGCAAGAAATAATCGCATTTCAGTTTCTCCTTATCCAACTGCGCCCAGTGCCGGAAACAGCTCCAGCATGTAGTAAGCCATGGCGGACATGCCGCCTGTAATGAACAAGATACCGGTGAGCACCAGCAGGCCGCCAGTCAGTTTTTCGATCAACCCCATGCGATGGCGATGGCGCTTCATCACAGCCATGAAGGGTCGAAAGAAAACCGCTGCAAGAATGAACGGGATGCCGATACCCAGTGCGTAGGCGAGCAACAGGGACGCACCTTTCAGCGCGTCACCGGCTTGAGCTGCCACAAACAGGATGGCGGCCAGAACAGGTCCGACACAGGGTGTCCAGCCAAACGCAAACGCCAGTCCCACAACATAGGCGCCCAAAAGGCCGACAGCCTTGGCCGGGCCCTGCATCCTGATATCGCGATACAGAAAAGGTATCCGGAAAACGCCCATGAAATGCAGGCCCAGGACGATGATGATGACACCGGCAATCTTGGCAAGAACATCCAGGTGATCGGTTACAAAACTGCCGATGAACGAGGCACTGGCCCCGAGCGCAACGAACACGGTTGCAAAACCTGCAACGAAGGCGATGGCCGCCATCACCACCGAACGCCAGGCGTCGGCAGGCATGTCTTCATCGCTCAATTCATTGATTGATGTCCCGGCAAGAAAGCACAGATAAGGCGGAACAAGCGGCAGCACGCAAGGCGAAGCAAAGGACAAAAAACCCGCTGCCAACGCTGCTGCATAGCTGATTTCCAGGTCCACAAATCACTCCCGCCGAACTCAAAAGAAGTTCATATTCAATTTTTGTAATTTGTTGTAAGGTGTCACGCATGAAAAATCTTCGCAACAGATTCTTGCGGGTTTCGGCCGTAATGGCTCTCGGCCTTGCTGTTCTCGCTTCAGCATCGGTCAGCTCGAAAGCTGCGCAGCTCATCATGCTGGAACAGGATGGCTGTCACTGGTGCGAAGTGTGGAATAAAGAAATTGGTATCGCCTACCCCAAGACCGATGAAGGCAAGCTGGCTCCGTTGCGCAGGGTGGACATCCACGCGCCGTTGCCGGCGGACCTGGAAGGCCTGAAAAAAGCCAATTACACCCCCACCTTTGTGGTCTGGCATAATGGTCGCGAGATTGACCGTTTGCGCGGCTATCCAGGCGGGCATTTCTTCTGGCCAATGCTGCAGCAGATGCTGGCCAAAATAGACAAGGCGGAAACCGGCAAGGCGGATACGTCCGATACTGTAGAACCGAAATCATAAGGAAACAGGGGTTTCACCATGGCAAATGCCCAACTGAAATTCGAGCACTCGCTCGACGACATGATGTCGAGTGCCAAGGATGCCACCGATTTTCTGAAAGCCCTGGCGCATGAAGGCCGGCTGGCCATTTTGTGCCGGCTGTCGCAAGGCGAATGTACGGTCACGGAACTGGAGCAGTTGCTGTCTGCGCGGCAAGCTGCAGTATCGCAACAACTTGCCCGGTTACGGCTTGAAGGACTGGTCAATGCGCGTCGTGACGGCAAGACCATCTACTATACAATCGGCGACGAACGCGTGAAGCAGATGATTACAGTTCTTTATGACATGTTCTGCGCCGAAGATGACAAACACTACTAAAGCTGTATTTTGAATTCCTGCCGGTAGAAGTGACAAGCATTCCGGCCGCAAGCCAGACAATACTATAGAAG
>JABDRA010000018.1 GCA_013041995.1 Anderseniella sp.
ATCCAGCACAGTGCGCCGAAAAGAATGCCGATCAACAAGGCCGGGCTGAAGACGCCGCCTGCAAAACCGAAGCCGATGCATAAAGCGGTGAGACCAATTTTCGCAATGACCAGCAGCGCCAGTTCCCATGTCTGAAATGCGCCTTCAATGGTTGCGAACCGGAGTGCTTCCTGGCCCACTCCCATGACGTCCGGCAACCAAAGGGCGGTGATCGCGACAGCAAGGCCCGCACATGCAGGGCGCAGAACAGGACTGATTGATGAGCGCACGGCAATATCCGCACATCGCAATGTCAGACGCATGAACCCGATTGCAACACCAGCCGCCAGAAGACCCAGCAAACCGAACAAGACAAACTCATAGCCATGCTGCACGCCGGCAAACTGAACCAGGAACAAGGCATCGCGCTCAAACACAACATTTGCAACGACGTAGCCGGTTGCCGCAGCAACGGTTGTCGGCGCAAAAGCCTGTATGGAATAGTGGCGAAGGACCACTTCATGAGCGAAAACCATGCCGGCGATCGGCGCGTTGAACGCAGTAGAGATCGCTGCAGCAACACCGCACGACATAGCGATAGCTGCGAAGTTTGGGATGCGCAGGTTTAAGCGATCCAGGGCACTCCCCATCATGGCGCCGAGATAAACCAGCGGTCCATACTGTCCCACCGACGCACCAAACCCAAGTGAAGTCACTGCCGCCATCGTGGACAACAATCCTGCCCTCGCACTCGGCAGCGGCATGGCAAGCTGCACTCCGCGCAGAACATCGACCGGACCAAGCGGGCGTTTCTCGGGCGACAGTTTCGTCAGCAACACGCCGACGAACAGGCCACCGGCCGCAGGCACCAGAATTGTCGCGGCGGTAATCAGCCACGGCGAGCCATCAAACTGGACCCGCATGCGCGGTGAAATCAAAAGCGCATTGTTCATCCAGGCGACCACCTCGACAAACGCGATCGCTGCCAGCGATACGCTGAGCCCGATCACGAGAGCGCACATTGTCATGGTGCATATGCGGTAGAAGGCGTTACCTGCAGCAGGCGGCAATGTCTGTTCGTTGCCAGTCATGTTGAGACTGTTTCAAGAATTCTGTTTCAAGGCAACTTTTTACAGGCACAATGCATAGCGCACGCATGCGTAGATCGACCGGTAGTGAACGGGCATTCATACAAATATGGGCATGGTGCAACTCCTTTGCCGCACCTTATGGATAAAAGCCCTAGTCGCCCTCGGGATTATCCGCTTTGACAGGTTTTGCTCTGGCTTGCCGTTTGGGCTTAGCCGGCGGGCTGGTGAGTTCGACCTTGACCGGGCCGCGCATGGCAATGTCGCGATGCGGGTATGGAATGTCGATACCTGCTTCATGCAGCCCGTCCCAAAGCAACAGGAAGACATCGCCACGCACATTGACGGTGCCCTGCCCCGGATCCCTGATCCAGAAGCGCAGCTTGTAGTTGATCGAGCTGTCTGCAAAATCTGTGATGTGACAGACCGGTGGCGGCACTGCCTGTACCCGCTTGTGTGTTGCCGCGACTGCCTTGGCGAGGTCGCGCACTTGATGCGGGCTTGCCTCGTAGGTCACCCCGAAATCCAGATCGATGCGCACAAGGTCGGATGAATAAGACCAGTTCACCACCTGGGAGGTGATCAGGTCTTCATTCGGGATGAGATATTCGCGGCCATCGCGCGAAATCACCGAGGCATAGCGCGCTGCCAGCTCGTTGATTTTGCCATAGGTATCACCAACCGAAATCACGTCTCCCGGCTTGATGGATTTATCAACCAGCAGGATGATGCCTGAAATCAGGTTCGACACGACTTTCTGCAAACCAAAGCCGATACCGAGGCCGATGGCACCTGAGAACACCGCCAGCGCTGTCAGATCAATGCCGACAAAACTGCACGCTGCCAGAATCGCAACTATCATCAGCGCGGCTTTTATCAGCTTGCCGAGCAGCACTTGCAAAGACGGGTTCAGGTCCTCGCTGGTCTTGATGCGGTTGTCGGCAAACCGCCCAATCAGCATTGCCAGCCAGACCATGGCAGATATGGTGAGAATCGAGTTTATGACCAGCAGCGGTGTCAGTCTGAGCCCCTGCATCTCGATGCCGAAGGTATCGAGAGCGGTGATTGTTTCCGGCAGCAGGTTGAGAATCGACAAGGCAGCCACCGACCAGGCGAGCAATTCGATGGTTTTGGCCATGAAGCGGTTGCGGATAAGGCGCGACGCAATTGAGATGATTACCCAGGCCGTGCACAGCTTGGCTGCAATACCGATCATGTAGCTGCGCGAAATCCACGTGACTTCCTGCATCGCCTCTACCGCGACCCAGAGTAAAACCGCCAGGAATATCCAGCGCATCCGGCGCAGCACGACGGCCAGCACACGCAGCAATTGCGGCTGGCCCTTGATGTTGCGCACATAGGCTTCAAGGCTCGGCAACAACCACCTGTTCAGCAGGAGGGCACCGGCAAACGCTGCCAGAATGATCGAGAACTGGATCATCGCCCACTGCAGGCCGATGTAGGTAGAGGTAATGCCAAGCTGGTTCAGCCAGTTGGAAACGAAGCCTGATACCTCGGTCATCAAGTCAGACATGTCAGTTTCCCTAGGGCGAGATGAGGTTAAATCGGAACTGGTTTGGTCTTCTCTGTCAGGAGGCATTGCTTTTCGGGTGTCCTCACCCCGGCCGGCGCATTCGGAAAGCTTCCCTTACCACCGCGTACTCCGAATACCCCATGCGCATGATGGGTTGCATGGCCGCCGTATTAACTCTGCCATCCTCGATAAACCTGTCATCAATATACACACCTATGACCTGTCCGACCACAATGGCATATCCACCGGCCGCATTGTCATGTCCGGGCAGATCCACGGTCTTTACATACCTGCATTCCAGGCCGACCGGGCTTGCCGCGACCCGCGGCGGCTTGACCATGACACTGTCAGCCTTTTCAAGCCCGGCAAGCTCAAACTCGTCAACACCGCTCTCCACAGAAGCCGATGACTGGTTCATCTGTTCGCGCAACTCCCAGGTCGCCATGTTGCAGACAAACTCACCTGTCTCGACAATGTTGGTGATGGAGTCTTTCCGGCCTGCTGATCCAAACACCACATAGTGAGGATTGTCCGACATCGCATTGAAGAAGCTGTAGGGTGCCAGGTTCACGACACCGGCTGCCGAAATGGATGAAATCCAGCCAATCGGCCGTGGCGCGACCAGCGCCTTGAACGGATCATACTCGTGACCGTGATTGTTTTCTTCCGTACCGTAGAACATCAGCTCTCCGTTCATGCAGGGATAATTTATGACACTGTGACTTGATGGCGTCCGGCGTGGCCTGCTGTCAACCGGTGATGACGCAAATGTCACTTGAGCAAGTGCCCAAGCATCGCCATGTTGCAATGCAACATAGCTTATCAGATCACATTGGAGACTGGCACATGCTCAAGGGCAAAACCGCACTCGTCACCGGGTCAACATCCGGCATCGGCCTGGCCATGGCAGAGGCACTGGCGCGCGATGGTGCAAACATCATGCTCAACGGCCTTGGTGATGCCACCGAGATCGAGGCAACACGTGCAAGCCTGGAAAAAAGCACCGGTGCGAAGGTTGCCTTCATGGGCGCAAACCTGATGAAGGCGGATGCCTGTGCGGATCTGGTGACAGCGACCCTGAAAGAGTTCGGTCAACTGGACATCCTCATCAACAATGCCGGCATGCAGTTTGTTTCTCCCATTGAGGAGTTCCCGGTGGAAAAATGGGACGCGATCATGGCGCTCAACCTGTCGGCGCCGTTTCACACGATCCGGGCCGCCCTGCCGGCGATGAAGCAGGCAGGCTGGGGTCGCATCATCAATACCGGCTCTGCCCATTCACTGGTCGCCTCGCCGTTCAAATCAGCCTATGTAGCCGCCAAGCACGGCCTCGCGGGCCTGACCAAGACCGTAGCGCTGGAGGCGGCGGAACATGGCGTGACGTGCAACACCATCTGCCCCGGTTATGTCAGCACCGTGCTGGTTGATGCCCAGATTGCAGACACCGCCAAGGCGCGCGGCATGACCGAAAAGGAAGTTGTGCAGAAAGTCATTCTGGAGGCCCAGCCGACCAAGGAGTTTGTCACAGTTGAGCAGGTCGCCGGGCTTGCCGTGTTCCTGTGTTCAGATGCTGCCGCCAGCATGACCGGCGTGATTCTTCCCGTTGACGGCGGCTGGACGGCGCATTGACCATGGCCAAATCGAAACCAATAGCACTGGCCCTTCAGGGCGGCGGCGCCCATGGCGCCTTCACCTGGGGAGTGCTGGACAAGCTGCTCGAAGACGGCAGACTGAGCATCGAAGCCATCACCGGCACCAGCGCCGGCGCCATGAATGCCGCCGTCCTGGCACAGGGCTTCACCCAGAACGGCCCTGACGGCGCACGCGAGACGCTGGAAACATTCTGGCATGCTTTGTCCGTCATGGGCCAGGCCAGTCCCATCAAGCGTTCGTTTGCAGACATGCTGACCGGCAACTGGAGCCTTGATGCCTCGCCCGCCTACAACATACTCGATATAATGTCGCGCATCGTGTCTCCGTATGACACCAACCCTTTTGACATCAATCCGCTGCTTGACCTGCTCAATGAGACCATCGATTTTGACAAGGTGCGAAAGTGCAACGACATCAAGCTGTTTGTGTCGGCAACCAATGTGCGCAACGGCAAGATCAAGGTATTCAACGGCTCGGCGCTGACCGCCGACATGCTGATGGCATCGGCCTGCCTGCCGCACCTGTACAAATCCGTCAAAGTTGACGGAGAGCTTTATTGGGACGGCGGCTACATGGGCAATCCGCCGATCTTTCCGTTGTTCTACAACACAACGATTGCTGACATCATGATCGTTCAGATCAATCCGATAGAACGGGACGAGGAACCGAAAACGGCACGCGAAATCCACAACCGGGTCAATGAAATCAGCTTCAATTCATCCTTGCTGCGTGAACTGCGTACCATCGACTTCGTCACCCGGTTGATTGATGACGGCAAGCTGGATGCACAGCACTACACCCATTCAAGGATGCATCGCATTGAAGCCAGCGACCAACTCAACCCGCTGTCGGCTTCTTCAAAATTGAATACCGAGTGGGAATTTCTGTGTCACTTGCGCGATATCGGCCGCGATACCTGCAGCACCTGGCTGGACGCCAATTACGATCAGGTCGGCAAGTCTGCCACGCTCGACCTGCGATCAATGTTCGAGTGAGGCCAGCAGGGCCTGCAGGTGCGAAATGTCGTCAATGACATGATCGGCAAGCGGGTCCAACTGGTCCCGGGTTGAGTTACCTGACAGCACACCGACGCACAGGCCGGCGCCGCCGGCGCGTCCGCATTGCATGTCATGCGCGTTGTCACCCACCATCATCACGCGATGCGGCTCGATGCCTGTATGGCTGGCAAATGCCAGCAATGGATCACCTGCCGGTTTGGGATTGGCAACTGAATCATAGCCCAGCACCAGATCGAACATATTAGCCAGTCCGAACGCTGTAACCGTGGCATGCGCGGAAGCCGCGGCGTCGTTGGTCGCCACACCCAGCACAAGGTCAAGCTGCTTCAGCCCGGAGAATATCCTGTGCCCCTCGTCGCGCGGAAACACGGGATGCGACGCTGCCTGCAGGCAATGTGAATTGACCTTCTCAACCAGGGCTGCCGGAGACATCCCGTTCAGCAACGGCACCCAGACTTCGACCAGATCATCTGTATGTCCGGCCGCCCAGATCGATCCGGGCGAGAAGGTATCTGCGTGAGGGTCAAACCCGGCAACGTCCAGCAACCGCATTTCCAGGAACCTATCGCCATTGGCCGCATCCGCCGCAATGGCTTTCAGAGCCGGTGTCCAGGTCTTTTCGAAATCGACAAACACGCCGTCCTTGTCGAACAGCACTCCTGCTATCGCATCCGTCATGGTCCGCTTCATCTAGAACCACGTGGTAATGCTGGCAGGCTCAGGCCGTGGCCTGTCTTCCTGCAATTGCGCCGGGGTTCCCAGGTAGATGAACCCGGCAATGCGTTCACCGTCAGAAAGTCCAAATGCCGCCAGCACCTGCCGGTCATAGGCAAACCAGCCCGATATCCATTGAGCGCCCAGACCCATGGCCGTTGCGGCAACCAGCATGTTCTGGCACACCGCCCCTGCGGACATGAGTTGCTCCCATTCAGGTATCTTGGGATGATCTGTCACAGCGGTGCTGACTACCGCGACAACACACGGCGCGCGCGCAAACATGTTGCGCTGGACATCAAGCGTTTCCTCACCATGGTTCGCGTGCAATTGATGATAACGCTCAGCAACAATCTTCCCCGCCCGCTCACGTGCATCGCCTTCAAACACAATGAACCGCCATGGCGTCAGCTTGCCATGATCC
>JABDRA010000023.1 GCA_013041995.1 Anderseniella sp.
ACTATATCCTCTATGGTCTGTGGCCTGGTATAAAACGCGGGCACCGGCGGCGCCAGAATCACACCCATCTGACTCAACTCGTAGAACAGACGACAGTGACCAGTGTGCAAAGGTGTTTCACGGGGCACCAGGACCAGCTTGCGGCGTTCCTTCAACACTACATCTGCTGCCCTGACCATAAGATTGTCGGAATAACAATTGGCGATGCCGGACACGGTCTTTATGGAACACGGAGCGATGATCATACCGTCGGTCCTGAACGAACCGCTGGCAATATTGGCAGCGATATCGTTGTAGGCGTGCACGTGATCCGCCAATGCCTTGACATCGGCAACCGACCAGTCGGTTTCCAGATTAATGTTCAGCTTGGCGGAACCGGACAGAATCAGGTGTGTTTCAACATCCGGCTGCTGCTTGAGTACCTCAAGCAGGCGGATGCCGTAAATCAAACCACTGGCACCTGACATTCCAATTATAAGCTGCATTTTCGCTGGTCTCTTGTCGCACTGTCAGTGACATCAATAGTGCAGAATTGTTACATCATTGCCTGGCAAATACCACGGTTGATCTGCTCTGCCCCGGTGTTAAGATGCGGACTCAGAATTCCAAGAACCCACTGCAACTCAGGAAATCCATGGCTAAAGCAAACATGTTCTATGCCCAGTCGGGCGGCGTCACATCGGTCATCAATGCCAGCGCCTGTGGCGTTATTGAAACTGCGAGAAAGAATAGGGACAAGATCGGCAAAGTGTTTGCCGGACGTAACGGCATCATCGGTGCTCTGCGGGAAGAGCTCATCGATACCGGCAAGGAATCGGCAAAGACCATTGCACAACTGCGCAGCACTCCTGCTGGCGCGTTTGGTTCATGTCGTTACAAGCTCAAGAGTTTTGCCGAGAACCAACGGGAATACGAACGCCTGATGGACGTCTTCAAGGCACACAATATCCGCTACTTTCTCTACAACGGCGGCGGCGATTCACAGGATACTGCCAACAAGGTTGCTCAGTTCAGTATTCAGGAAGGTTTCCCCATCACCTGTATCGGCATTCCCAAGACTGTTGATAACGACCTGCCTATCACGGACAACTGCCCTGGCTTTGGTTCGGTGGCAAAATACGTCGCCGTCTCCATCAAGGAGGCAGGTCTCGACGTTGCGTCAATGTGCGAGAGTTCCACCAAGGTTTTTGTCCTGGAAGTGATGGGCCGGCATGCTGGCTGGATTGCCGGCGCCGCTGGTCTGGCAACCGAACAGGAGGGTGACGCTCCACACATCATCCTGTTCCCGGAGATCCCCTTCAATAAGGAAAAATTCCTGCGCAAGGTGAAGAGCTGCGTAAAGAAATTCGGCTATTGCGCAATCGTGGTATCGGAAGGCGCTCAACACAACGACGGCACCTTTCTCGCCGACGCTGGCGGCCGTGATGCCTTCGGACATGTGCAACTGGGTGGTGTGGCACCTTTCGTAGCCAATATGGTGAAGGACGAAACCGGCTTCAAATATCACTGGGCCGTTTCTGACTACCTGCAGAGAGCAGCTCGCCACATCGCCTCGGCAACTGACGTGGAGCAGGCCTACGCCATGGGCCAGGCGGCCGTGGAGTTCGCCCTGTCCGGCAAGAATGCGGTATTGCCAATCATTGTTCGCAAGGGTGGAAAGAAGTACAGCTGGAAAGTGGGAGAAGCAAAACTCGAAGACGTTGCCAACGTGGAGAAAACCATGCCCCGCAACTACATAACCCGGGACGGCTTTCATATCACCGACGAGGCACGCGCTTATTTCTCACCGCTGATCCAGGGTGAAGATTACCCGGAATACAAGAAGGGCATCCCTCAGTATGCCCGCCCGAAGAACATTCTGGCGCCCAAAAAGCTCAAGCGCTGGAAAGCATAGCATTACCAATAATACGAATATCATTGCTGTCCCACAAATTCTTCGAAAAAGGAAAAAGATAGTTGCGCAGGCTTGCTGCTAAAGTTCGAGCGCTTCCTGGCGCTTTCAGACATGAATCAGGCAGATAAGGAACACAGTACCGAACTCTGAGGTCAGTGAGAGTTGACTCTTGCACAAAACACGGGGCGGCCGGACCATTCGGAGCCAACATTATTAGCTGGGCAAAGGGCCTGAAAAATGTACGAATATTCTTGATCGTATCGAGCGATGATCAGGGAGACAGGCGCTGCACAGCCCAGCTG
>JABDRA010000025.1 GCA_013041995.1 Anderseniella sp.
GGTTGATTCAACCAAAAATCATCCTGATCTAGGCCGCGCTGACATCCTCGGCAGCTGCGTCGTCGCCGGATGATTTCGCACTATCTGCCGCATCCGCCACTTCAGCCGGCTTCGCCTTGCGGGCGCGTGGCTGACGTTTCGGCTTGGCTTCAGCAGGTGCGTCCTCGCCATCACTGCTTGCACTTTCATCGCTGCCTGCATTGCTGTCACGGTCGCCCGTTTCACGGCGCAGGAAATCCGGTGCTTGTGCCTGCCAGTTTTCGTCAGCTTCGGCAGGCTGTGCCTGTGCGCTGCGACTTGCAGCATCTTCATCTTCGCCGGCAGAACGCTGGCGGCCATTGCCGCGTTGCCCACGACTGTTTCTGCGGGTATTCTGCCTGCTGGTTTCTTGCCCGCCATCTTCGCTGGCTGACGTCTGCTTGCTGTCACCGTCACCGCCGGAAGCCGTCTCAGCGTCGCTGTCACCATCATCGCGGCGCTGCTGGGCTTGTTGTGCCTGCTGGGCCTGCTGGTTTTGCTGATTGAACGCTTGAGCCGCCGCCACAATCCGCAGGTAGTGCTCTGCATGCTGGAAATAATTTTCCGCATTGACGTTTTCACCGGATGAGACCGCATCCCGGGCCAGTTGCAGGTACTTGTCTGCAATTGTCTGGGCATTGCCGCGCACCTTCACGTCCGGGCCATTGCTTTCAAAGACCCGGTTAAGCGGATTGGACTGCCGTCCGCCGCCACCGCCGCCGCGATTTCCACCGCCGCCGCCACGCCCGCGTGACCTGTTCTTGTTATGTTGTTGTCCTTGTCTCATTCCGTAATGTCACCTGCAAAATTTACAACAAACCCAGCCTGCCTGTCCTTTCGGAAACAGGAAAACCTTCATGAAATAGCTTTCAAAGCAAATGTGCCTTGCATAACCCCTGCGATGTTTTAGCCCCGGACGCCCTGTCCGCCGATAATCCGCAAATGCCACCTTCCAAGCTTCAATGCTCTGGATATCAATATGATGTTAAGGTGCCTTGACAAGATTGGCGCATATCTGCCCGCGCCAGCGATCGTTCGCTCCAAGAAGTCCTACGCTCAATATGTATACACCAAGGTGCTAAACACATTACTGCGCCACATGACTTCGCTGAAAATGAAAATAGCCGCTTGTGACCGCGTTTCCAAGTAGTTTTTTTCATATGGCGTTTTACATCAGCAAACTCTGAAAATTGCGCATCGGATTTCACCGGCCAGATCGTGCACCAGGCCTGTGCTGTCATCGATCAGTGTAAAGCCTTCCCGCGCCGCGATCTGCACAACATCGGCATGCTGTCCCTTGCCAAACTCAACCAGCACATGCCCTTCAGATCGCAGCCACCCTGCGGCATCCGCAAATATGGCTCGATAGGCATCCAGTCCATCTGGTCCCCCGTCAAGAGCCAGGCCAGGGTCATAATCTCGAACACCTGCGGCAAGACCGGCAATCTCGTGACTGGCGATATAGGGTGGATTTGACACCACCAGATCAAACTTGCCGGTGACGCCGTCCGCCCAGCTCGTGCAGACAGTTTCAAGGCGGTCGTCGACACCCAGCGCAACGGCATTGCTACGGCAGACTTTCAAAGCGTCCTGCGACACATCGGTGGCGACACCGGTCGCTGATGAAACCTCAGCCAGCAACGTTATGATCACGACACCGGTACCCGTACCGATATCGAGCACCCGCACGGGCTGCTTGCCCTGCAGCACGCCCGGCAGCCGCAACGCTGCTTCCACCAAAACCTCGGTGTCGGGTCTCGGATCAAGTGTGGCTGGTGCAACCCTGAATTCTCGCCCGAAAAACTCCTTGCATCCGGTCAGCCGCGAGACCGGTTCACCTGCCCTGCGACGATTGATCATGTCTTCAATCTGCGAAATATGCTCATCGCACACCAGTGTTTGCGGCTGTGCAATCAGATCAACATCACTCAAGCCCGTTACATGGCAGAGAATCAGCCGCCCATCGAGCATTGCCGTATCGATCCCTGCAGTACGCAATCTGGCAGCAATGTCGCGATGCAGCTTGTGAGCCTCAAGCGGCATATTCGTCGCCATCAGCGGCCAGAAGCGTAGCCTGATGATCTGCCACCAGAGCGTCTATGATTTCGTCGAGCCCGTCGCCGGCAACGATGGTGTCGAGTTTGTAGAGCGTAAGGTTGATGCGATGATCACTCACCCGGCCTTGTGGATAGTTGTAGGTGCGGATGCGCTCCGAGCGGTCGCCGGAACCAACCTGGCCCTTGCGGGCGTCCGAACGCTCCTGGTCGACCCTGGTTCTTTCCATATCGTAGAGCCGTGCGAGCAATTCCTTCATGGCACTGGCGCGGTTCTGGTGCTGGCTCTTTTCTGCACGTACCACCATGATGCCGGTGGGGACATGAGTGATGCGAACCGCGGAATCGGTCGTGTTGACATGCTGCCCGCCGGCACCTGATGCACGCATCGTGTCTATGCGTATATCTTCATTTCGAACTTCGACGTCTACTGCTTCGGCTTCCGGCAAAACCGCAACCGTTGCCGCTGACGTATGTATCCGGCCTTGTGCTTCGGTTTCCGGCACCCGCTGTACGCGATGCACCCCGGATTCAAACTTGAGATTGGCATAGACACCGGCGCCGGAAATGCTGGCTATGATTTCCTTGTAACCGCCCTGTTCCGCCTCACTTGCAGACATCACCTCGACTTTCCAGCCGTGCAGGCTCGCGTGCCGCTGGTACATGCGGAACAGATCACCGACAAACAGAGCTGCCTCATCGCCACCTGTGCCCGCCCGGATTTCAAGTATGACGTTTCGTTGATCTGCTGCATCCTTCGGCAGCAATTGCAGCCTCAGATCATGCTCAAGTGTTTCCATGCGCTGTTTCAGGCCGTCATGCTCAGCGCGTGCCAACTCTTCCATTTCAGCATCACCGGACCGCATCATTTCTTCGACACCAGCCAACTCTTCGCTGGCAGAGCGCACGGAACGGATGACCGAGACGGTCGGCTCAAGTTCCGCATATTCCTTTGACAGCCGCACGAAATCGTCCCCGACGACTCCCGAGCCAAGCTCCGCCTCGATTGCCTCGAAGCGTTGCAGGATCTTGTCTATTTGCGGGCTATCAGAAAGCGACATGACGGCAGTTTTGCTGGTGGAACCAGACCTACTTCTACAGCAGCATGAGTAAAAGTATAGAGCGGGATGAGGAAGGGAACAACTTAACGGTGCAACCAGCCGCTATGGCGTGATTGCATCGGCAAGTCCGCAACGGGAGAACATCAGCCGCCGCGGTTCATCAGCTTGTTGATGTCGAGAGTGCGGTTAACAAGAACTTCCCCCGGATTGCCAAGGGTTCCCCCGGGATTGCCGTCAATCTCGAACGCCAGCAAGCCGCCGTCGCGTGCAATCACCACAAGGCCTTCCTGGTTAGGCACCTTGAAGCGATCTCCCGCGTTCAGTGTATCAACAAGAATGGTTTTGCCCTTGCCGTCCTCAATGCGTACCCAGACCCGATCCGATGCCCGCAGCACCAACCGGGCGTCAGTGTTGTCAGCGCCAAAGATGCGTCCCTTGCCGTCCCGCGACACAGGTTTGTCGACAGATTCGATGGGCTTGGTGGTTGCCGTTGTAATAGCATCGGCAATGGTGTCTATCTGACCGTTATTGGCAATCAGCTTGTCGAGACCGCCCAGGCTGTCAGCGGCCTTGTCAGCCTCTGCGGCAATCAGCGCACCGATCGGGTCCGTCGCAGGGTCAATCGCTTCTGCGGTCTTGGGCGCATCGCCGAGTGGTTGCTCGACTTTACTCACATCAGCCGCAACTTCACGACTGCCGCCTTCAGTGACAGCCGTTTTGGCAGCAGACCCGGCAGCTGGTGCCTGTGCTACAGTCTGATTTTCATCTGAACCGCCACCAGGCAGCAGGGCGTAGCTGACGCCGCCGAACAATATGACCGCTGCCAGTACCGAAGCAACGACACCGCCTCCGCCGGCAGCCATCTCCTTGAGGCGGCGGCTCAACGGGAAGTCGATGATGCGGGCACTCCCAAGCGGTGCCGGTTTGTGCGACCCCTGTGGCCTTGGCGCACTCGATCTCGGCAGCAGCTGGGCGTAATGCATCATCATTGGTTGCGGGTCAAAACCCAGAAACTCGGCATAGGCACCCACCATGCCGATGGCATCGGAACGATGCGGCATGCGGGTCAGATCACCACGTTCGATGGCGTCAAGATGAATGGGGTGTACTCTGATCGCCCGGGCCACATCACGAAGGCTGACCTTGCGGCGCTCACGCTCGCGCTGCAAAAACCAGCCCGCTTCACCCGCAGGGTCTTCGGAACCGTCCGGCTTGGTCCGGTAGCTCTGGTAATTATGGTCAAAGTTGCCGCGCGTATGCTGGTTCATCGCCGGGTACTCCTGCTTGATCCGGCGCCTGTGTTCAGCGTGCGCGACCCTGGCATCTGCACAAAGGTCAAAGCAACTCATACTGACTTCCGGAACACTCGAACTCCGGAACACATCGGTTCGAAGCTCATGACTATTCGCGGTCCAGAATGAACAAACAGGGTTAGCAATTCGTGAACGCCACGGCGTTTTGCGCAAAATTAAAGAGACGGGCCGCAATTTCGCCCGCAGAAGTCAGGCCAGGACACTAGAGCAACATGGGTTCACTTGAACCCATGTTGCTCTATCACTTTGAATGCGATCAGGTTTATGATTTTGGTTGATTCAACCAAAAATCATCCTGATCTAAAGCGGTATTTTGTGCTGCCTTGCAAAACCCACGAGTGGCTCACGCAGTGAGGACGCCTCACTTTCGAAATGATCGCGCAGGAAGGCGCCCGCTTTCACCGAATCAAGTTTCAAGAGCATCTGTTTCACTGGCCCTATTGACGTCGGTGCCATTGAAATAGACCGGAAACCCAGGGCAATCAGCGCCATGGCCTCGAGCGAACTGCCCGCCATTTCACCACACAAGGTCAGCGCCGTGGAATGGCGCTCACAACTTTCGCGGATCGTATCCATCACCTTGAGTGCTGCCGGTGACAGAACATCATAGCGACCGGCAAGTTTGGGATGCTGTCGGTCGGCAGCAAACATGAACTGAATCAGGTCGTTGGAGCCAATCGAGACAAAATCCGTATGCGGCAACAATTGATCAAGCTGCCATACGAGTGCCGGCACTTCGATCATCGCACCTATTTTTATCTCGCGCGGCAGTTCGTAGCCGCGATCTTCCAGAAACCTGCATTCCAGGTCGACCAGTCCACGGGCACGCACCATCTCCGATGTCTCAGAGATCATCGGAAACATGACCCGCAGCACCTTGCCCGCAGCAGCTGATATCAAGGCGCGCAACTGCAATCTCAGAAGGGCCGGCCGGTCGAGAGACATGCGAATGGCCCGCCATCCGATTGCCGGATTTTCCTCTTTTACCGATGTCAGGTAAGGCAGTACCTTGTCTGATCCGATATCCAGGGTGCGAAACACAACCGGCCTGTCGCCGGCGCCTTGCAGAATACTTTCATAGAATCGTTTCTGCTCGCCAAACCTTGGAAAGCGCCGCGCCAGCATGAACTGAAGCTCGGTACGAAACAGGCCGATACCCTGCGCTCCTGCTGCCTCCAGATGCGGAAGATCCACCATCAGGCCTGCATTGATCGACAGATCGATATGACGTCCGTCCAGAGTGACGGCCGGTATATCGCGCATCTTGGCATATTGCGCCTGCCGTTTCGCATAAAGCCTGACTTTCTCGGTATAGACCTGCTGCACGTCCTGTGAAGGGCGCACATGCACATCTCCCGACCCGCCATCGATGATAATCTCCTGACCGTCTTCGGCCAGGTCCGACACGGATCTTGCAGACCCGACGGTGGTTACCCCCAGCGCACGCGCCACGATCGCCACATGAGAGGTTGTACCGGCAACCTCCAGCACCAGGCCACGCAACCTGGACGGATCATAATCGAGCAGTTCCGCCGGACCCATAGTACGGGCAACAACAATGGAATCTTTCGGCAGTTCTGTACGGGAGGCTTTTTCTTCGGCACCGGTCAGAAGCCGCAGCAGCCGGTTGGCAATATCATCCAGATCGTGCAGGCGTTCGCGCAAATACGGATCAGACTGGCGCGCCATGCGCGCGCGCGTATCGGATTGCACCCGTTCAACTGCTGCTTCCGCGGTCAGGCCGGTGGCAACGGCTTCGCGCAGCTTGCGCAGCCAGCCCCGGTCACGGGCAAACATCCGCACTGTTTCCAGCACGTCTTCAAAGTCGCTGCTGAACTGACCGGGCCGCCTGTCTGCAAGCTGATCCACCTGCGCCTGCAACTGATCTATCGCGACATCGAGCCTGCCGCGCTCTTCCTCGATATCTTCGGCAATAAACCGGGTTACAATCACCCGGGGCTCATGCAGTACCACATGGCCAAGTGCGACCCCGTCAACAAGGCCCTCGCCGGTTATGTGATATGAACCGGTAAGCTCCGCGCCATTGCCGGCAGCTTCCAGCTCTGATTGCACATCGGGTGTGGCAATGACTTCTGCCAGAACCATGGCAACCGTTTGCAGGGCTTCTTCTTCCTCCTCCGCATAGGTGCGCTTGACCCGGTTCTGCACCACCAGAACACCGGAAACGACACCATGGCGCATGATCGGCACGCCAAGGAACGAGGAGTAAATCTCTTCACCTGTCTCGGGAAGGTATTTGAAGGCCGGATGGGCCTGGGCATCGGACAGGGACAGTGGTTCAGCCTGATGGGCAATGAAACCGACCAGGCCTTCACCTGCCAGAAGCGCGGATTTGTGAACCGCGCCGGCTTTCAGGCCTTCGGATGCAAACAGTTCCAGGTCATTGCTGCCGGGGCGTATGACATAGATCGAGCACACCTCGGCCACCATGTTGGCCGCGATGAGCGAAACAATCTTGTCGAGTCTTGCCTGCGCCGCTTCCGGTCGTGCCATGACCTCGCGCATGCGTCTGAGCAAAACTCGCGGGCCCTGGACTTGAAGTACCATTAGCTCGCGGTCTCACCTTTAGGGTCAGGACCCATTAATCTTATCCATTCTGCGGGAGGATATTTTGCTTCTGACAAGGCGAGAGGTCGCAGGAAACCGTCCGGTTTTCAAGACCTTTCAACGCTGTCAGGGGCAAAATAGACCCCGCCCTTCGGGTTTGAAGGAAAACACCCGCCTGAAGTCGAAAAATGCTCGACAAGGCATAAAGCCTTGCCTTGCGCTTTTTCAACATCATTCGACTGTTTTCTTTCAAACAGAATTGCATAGGATTAATGGGTCCTGACCCTCAGGTGTTTTCGCCAATTCATCTTCATATGCAAACTTTCGGACATTACCGGCCTCATGCCGCTTCCATGCCGTAGGCTTCGTGCAAGACCCGCACGGCCAGTTCAGTATAGTCTTCATCGATCAGTACGGAAATCTTGATCTCCGACGTCGTAATGGCCTGAATGTTGATCCCCTTGTCGGCGAGTGTCCTGAACATCACCGCGGCAACGCCTGCATGGCTTCGCATGCCGATACCGATGACAGAGACCTTGGACACGCCCTTTGACGCTTCCAGTTCCAGAAAGCCGATGTCGTCCTGGGCACCTTCGATCACTGCCATCGCCCGTTCGATGTCCTTGTTGGCAACGGTAAAGGTAATATTTGCCGTATCCCCGTCAGCCGACACGTTCTGGACAATCATGTCGACGCTGACGCCGGCTTCGGCGAGGGGTCCGAACACCGCCGCTGAAACACCGGGTTTGTCCTTGACCCGGCGTATCGACACCTTGGCCTCGTCGCGCGAATAGGCAATTCCGCTGACAACCTGTTGTTCCACCATGTCCTCCTCATCGCAAACTAGTGTGCCGGGGCCGGTGCCGTCTTCACGGTTCTGGTCTTCCGACTCGGGGCTTTCGAAACTGGATCGTACCTGCAATGGCACCTTATACACCATGGCGAGTTCGACCGATCGGGTCTGTAACACCTTGGCGCCCTGCGAAGCCAGTTCAAGCATCTCTTCATATGAAATGCGATCGACCTTGCGCGCCTTGGGTTCGATGCGCGGATCTGTCGTGTAGACCCCGTCCACATCCGTGTAGATATCACATTTCGCCTCGAGTGCCGCCGCCAGTGCCACCGCGCTCGTATCAGATCCGCCACGGCCCAGGGTGGTAATACGGCCGGTCGACGATATCCCCTGGAACCCGGCCATTACGGCAACCTGTCCATCTGCCATCGCAGCAATCATCTCACTGCAGTCAGCGTCAAGAATGCGCGCAGCACCGTGTGTATCACTTGTCAGCATCGGCACTTGCCATCCGGCCCAGGATCGCGCCTTGAGCCCCATGGACTGCAAGACGATTGCAAGCAGCCCGGCGGTAACCTGTTCACCGGAGGCCACAACCGCATCATATTCCTTCATATCGGTAGAAACGGTATTGGCACCACCGCTGGCAGCCGCTTCATTGACCCAGCCTACCAGTTGGTCCGTGGTTCCAGACATCGCTGAAACAACAACTGCAACTTCGTGTCCGGCGGCAGCTTCACGCGCAACATGGCGCGCAACATTGCGGATCCGGTCAATGTCGGCAACAGATGTTCCACCAAATTTCAGTACAAGCCGGCCCAAGATCACCCTGCCTTTTCAAAACAAAACCCACTCAGACCCGGTTACGTATAACCCGGCACAGCAGCCATTCGACCATCGGTTGGTAGGTAGTCGCCACCTGACGTGTGAAACTCATACTCGCAAACACTGCCATTGTGCAATATTGACGTTTTGTGCAAGTACCATGACCACAAATTGATCGGTAATCGGAATTTTAATGACCAGTTCGAAAATATCAGAAAAAAGCGCCGCCTCGTCAGTGGACAGTGCCGAGGTGGAACGCTTTTCGGCAATGGCTGCCGAGTGGTGGAACCCGGACGGAAAGTTTGCCGTGTTGCATAAATTCAATCCCGTCCGCCTCGACTATATCCGTGAACAGGTAACCGCCAGGCTGCGCATTGATCCGCATCAGCGGACCCCCTTTTCCGGCTTGAAGTTCCTCGATATCGGCTGCGGCGGCGGCCTGCTGTCTGAGCCCATGGCGCGTCTTGGTGCTGCGGTAACGGCGGTCGATCCGTCTGAAAAAAACATCAAGACCGCATCAGTCCATGCTCAAGAACAGGGACTGGAGATCGACTATCGTGCATCAACGGCTGAACAACTCGCCTCTGAGGGTGCCCGCTTCGATGTCATCTTGAACATGGAAGTGATCGAGCATGTTAATGACCCGGCTGCTTTTACGGCAACATGCACCTCCATGCTCAAGCCGGGCGGCATCATGTTCACGGCAACCCTGAACCGCACGCTGAAGGCCTTTGGGCTTGCCATTTTAGGGGCGGAGTACGTGCTTGGCTGGTTGCCGAAAGGCACTCATCAATGGGAAAAATTCATTACACCTGCCGAATTGCACGGCTGGCTGGCTGCCGGCAACTGCCCGGCACTGGAAACCGTCGGTGTCACCTATTCTCCCATCTCGGGCACTTGGCGCAAAGCTGCCGACACGGATGTGAATTATATGATCG
>JABDRA010000036.1 GCA_013041995.1 Anderseniella sp.
GTCCATCGCCGCCGACAATATGGGCAGCGACAGTTCGATGTCGCGGGTGAGTTTGGTGCGTGTCTGGACATCACCCGGCAGCACCGCAGACGCTGCTGGTTTCAGCAGAACATCATCAAAGGTCAGGTATTCGGGGATCGAGTCGGAACGCAGTTTGGCGGCCATTGCCAATCCTTTCACACTAGGAACGGTCACCGAGCGTCAGGCGTTGTCCCGAACGCGACTCGCAACCAGATTGACGACTGTCTGTAACACCCAGTTGAAGGGCGCGGCAAGCGGCAGTTATCCACACCGGGTGTGGCATGTTGGCCATTGCCGGGTTCAGAGACAGTTTGAGCGGCAACTGACCTATTGGCAGCGAGATAACCGGCCTACTCGGCTGATCCACGATATCCCATGGCCACCAGGAACAATTCCGCCGAATCTTCCCGGCTGGATTGCGGCTTGAAATGACGGACGCTTCTGAATTCCTGCTTCAGCATGGCCAGCAGTTCGCTCTCCGCGCCGCCGCGCAGAACCTTGCATACATAGGTGCCGCCCGGCTTCAAAATCTGGCGGGCGAAAACCAGGCCTGCGTCCGCCAGGGCCATGATCTTGAAATGATCGGTCTGACGGTGACCGGTGGCATGGGCTGCCATGTCGGACACAACCGCATCCGCCTTGTCACCACCGAGCGCCTTTATCAAGGCGTCGGCAGCCCCTTCCTCCAGAAAGTCCTGCTTGAAGATGGTAACACCGGCAATCGGTTCTATGGAGTGCATGTCAATGGCAACTACCTTGCCGTCACCGGAATCGGCGTTGGTGCGGCGAGCCGCTATTTGCGACCATCCACCAGGTGCCGCCCCGAGGTCCACCACGCGGCCACCGGGTTTCAGAAACCTGAACTCGTCGTCGATTTCGGCAAGCTTGAAGGCCGACCGCGACCGATAGCCCTCCAGCTTGGCGCGCGACACATACGGATCGTTCAACTGGCGTTCAAGCCAGCGGGTGGAAGACAGCCTGCGCCCACGCGCAGTCTTGACCCTTTGTGCGGTTTTGGTGGGATTGCGGCCCGAGGTGCCTGCAGAGCGAGGTTTCTTGCCGCTGGGTCTACGTGGGCCTGGCATAGTTTCCATCCTCGTTCATGAGTGAAGTCAAAATGCCCTCGCGAAGTCCGCGGTCTGCGACCCGAATACGATCTGCCGGCCAGATATTGCGGATTTCCTCAAGTATGGCACATCCTGCCAGAACAAGGTCGGCCCGTTCCGGCCCGACACATGGCGATGAAGCGCGCTGCTCATATGTCATGGACAACAGGTTATTGGTCACTGCGCCAACCTCATCTCCCAGGATCCAGGCGCCATCAACGCGGGCACGGTCATAGCGGCGCAAATTCATGTGAATGCCGCACACTGTGGTGACGGTGCCCGACGTTCCCAGCAGGTGATCCGGTATAGGGTTGATACCTGAACCATTGCGCAAACGCGAGGCAAACGGTTGGGTTAGCTCTGCAACGTGGGCGCGCATTGCGGCGAAACTTTCGGAACTGACATGCTTGCCGCCAAACTTTTCAGCAACCGTAACCACGCCCGCGGGGATAGAGGTCCAGTCCCCGATCCTGTAGCGCCCATCTACAATGTTGAGCCACAATATTTCTGTTGAACCACCGCCAATGTCGAACACCACCACGGATTGCGCCTTGCCGCAAATCAGTGGTGACGCACCGGCAGCGGCCAGACTTGCTTCGGTTTCCCGGTCGATCACCTCAAGACCCAGCCCGATTTCGGAGCGCGCCTGTTCGATGAAGCTTTCTCCGTTTCCGGCCATGCGGCAGGCCTCGGTGGCGATGAGGCGGAAGCGCTGGACATCCCACCATTTCAGCTTGTTTGAACATACCCTGAGTGCCTTGATCGTGCGCTCTATGGCATTCTGGGATATCTCGCCGCTTTGTGACACGCCCTCGCCCAGCCGGACGATGCGGGAGAATGCGTCAACGACCTCAAAACCGGTCTCCGCGGGGCGGGCCAGCAGCAGTCGACAGTTATTGGTGCCCAGATCAAGCGCACCATATATCGTTTCGCCGGGAATTTTGCGAAACCTGGCGCTTGGTTTTCCGGGCGCTGTTGCACCCGGTTTTACCTGTTTCTCAGGCTCAGCCGCCTCGTCGCGACGGCGCGGCGGGCGGCGTAGATGCCACCCATGGCGCCGGCGCGTTTTGGCCGGTTTCGCGCCGGTTTTGCCCTCAGCGCCCAAATCAACACCCTGTCAGATTACCCGTCGCCCGCGCCTGGCCCCGGCATACTCAGCCATTCCAGGGGGCAACTACAAAGGTAGCCTGCCTCAATACGTTTCGTTACGTTCAGTGTAACAGCTTTGCCGACAAGGTAAAGTGAGCTGATCTTTCGTCGTTAGATTGAGTGGTATTTCATTAACGCATGGTTAGACCTTGAGCGGTATGTTTAGCCCCGCAAGGGATAGTCATATGAATAGCTATGGAAAAAGCTGGTTTGCCAACGGATCGCTGATCGGAGAATTCTCCGAACAAATCCGCATGGGAGTTACCCAGGAGAAGTCCGCGCTCGCGGTGAACACGGC
>JABDRA010000155.1 GCA_013041995.1 Anderseniella sp.
GATCATGGTCATGCAGCACGGCGAAGTTGTTGAGCAGGGACTGACGGCAAGCGTCTATGCCAAGCCGTCGCATCCATACACAAAGCTGTTGCTCGACGCGGCACCGGGACGCGACGCGTTTGCGGCAAGCTGAGGCGGCTTATTTGTAGGGCGACTCCACCCGGCGCAACAGGTGCCTGTTCTGCAATTCCTCGATATCGGAAAATCCGATAAACGCCTTGAAGTCAGTCATTGATGTTACCGGCTGCGGCAGGTTCCGGGTGGACTTGTCGGCGACCAGTTTCTTGAAGTTCTGCCGCATGGCTTCCGTTGCACTCATCAGGCTGACCAGCGGATAGACCGCCAGTCCGGCTACGCTTTCTTGATAGCTGGCCCTGGGGCGTTCTCATCAACATGCTTTCATATAAACATACATAAATATTAATGACGATTTTTTGTATTTAAAGCGTAAAAATCCCAAAAAAACAAAGTATAATTGTGATTTTTGAATGTGAAAAATATATTTCAGATGAATGTGGCAATAATCACATATTTGTTATCCGCACCAGTATTTGAATGATGGCACTGCATTTAGTAATGGAAATTTATATCTGGAGCTGGATCATGCCTCTAAGTGAACGGTGGATGGTTGGTGTCGCACAATCCGCAGTGGCGATTGTGATGTTTGCAATGTCCGGGATTGCAGCAAGCGCGCAGACCGTGTCGGTCGATCAGGGGGCAAACTGGAGCGATGCTGACAGAAAGGAATTTTACAACCAGGATCAGGGGTCCCGAATTATGCCTCTTGCGTGGATGCGCGCACTGATGTTGCCGGATGGATCCGGTTTTCTTGAAAATGGACTGACGCGTTACGGGTATTTGAAAAACCCCGATGGCCCGGACCCGGATATTCCGGTTGGCTTCACTGTCGCGAAACACCAGCAAACACCATCAATCGGGATGACCTGCGCTGCCTATCATACCAGGCAGATTGAAGTGAACGGTACCGCTTATCGTATCGACGGTGGCCCTGGGATGGTCGACTTTCAGTCATTTCTCGAGGACCTGGCTGTGGCGGTTGGGTCGGTGCTGTCGAGTACCGCTGCCTTTGACCTGTTCGCGGACAAGGTCATAGGTGCAGGTGCTTCGGACACTGAGAAGCAGGAGTTGAAAATTGCTGTCGAACTGTGGCAGTTGAGGTTCACCACTCTTACGTCCCGGGCATTGCCGGACCCGGCCTGGGGTCCGGGTCGTCTCGACGCCGTATCAATGATCTTCAACCGGTTAACCGGGCTGGATATCGGTAAGCCTCCCGACTATCTGATTGCTGACAACATCTATCCGGCTGATGCTCCAACGCGCTACCCGTTTCTCTGGAACGCGGCCCGTCAGGACAAGACTCAATGGCCGGGCTTTGCAGACAATGGCAATGATCTGCTGGGGCTCGCCAGAAATCTGGGTGAGGTCTACGGCGTATTCGGTGTATTGCACCCAACAAAAAACAGTGGGTTGTCACTGCTGAACCGCGATTACATGGGAAACAACTCTGCGAACTTCGAGGGACTCTGGCGTCTCGAAGAACTCATCTGGAAGATCGGCCCGCCGAAATGGCCATGGCAGATCAATCAGACTCTGGCCGATACCGGCAAGGAAATTTTCGACCGGCCTTCGTCCGGTGGCGGCTGTGTTGAATGTCATGGCATCAGGCCCGGCGCAAACAGATTTACAATCAGGGGCACTTGGGCCACGCCGATCCAGGATGTTGGTACCGACAACCGGGAATGCAAGATACTGGCGCGCACTGTAAAAACCGGGGTCATGGAAGGTGCGAAAATTCCGTTCCTTACCGACCGGTTGAAGGCGACGGATACAGCCTTCAATGTCCTGTCGACGGTAGTTCTAGGATCGATTTTTCAACGGGTCACCAGCTTTGGCGCAACGAGTGCAACAGGCGCGGCCACTGGAGAAATGGCAGAGTTGCCGCCGCAGCTGAAACAGCTCGAAGGCGCATTTCGGAAAGTAAAGCCTCCCGCACCGGGCCTTGCGACCTCGCCCGGCAAGTCGGGTTGTGGTTATGAAGCACGCGTGCTTCAGGGAATTTGGGCTGCTGCGCCCTATTTGCACAATGGATCGGTTCCGACATTGGAGGCGCTGTTGCTGCCGGCTTCTGAACGTCCTGCCTCGTTCAAGCTCGGTCCGAACTACGATATCGCCAAGGTCGGACTGGCAAGCCAGCAAACCAGGTTCGATCATACGCTAAAGACCACTGATTGTTCAGCAATCAGCTCCGGCAACAGCCGATGCGGACATGAATACGGCATGACCCTGAGTGAGCCGGAACGCGAAGCGTTGCTGGAATACCTGAAAACGCTCTAAAGCGCGTTGCATTTATTCGGCCTCATATCCTGCTGCTTTGAAGAAGTTTCTGCATTCGGCGGGTGTATAGAGTTGGCATATGTCGCCAAGTGCTTCACAGATTGCTTCAAAGTTACGAGC
>JABDRA010000044.1 GCA_013041995.1 Anderseniella sp.
CCAAGGGCAAGGGATGATGCCAATCGGCATCATCCCTACTCAAGCCTTCAATCCCCAATCGACGGAACCTGCACAACATGTCCCAATCAGGCGCGTTGCCGATCTCCATTTCACAGGTCACCAAGCGATACGGCGATGTGTATGCGCTCGACAATGTGGATCTTGAAGTCAAACGCGGTGAGTTTCTCACGCTGCTTGGGCCATCCGGTTCCGGCAAGACAACCCTGCTCATGGCGCTGGCAGGCTTCACCAGGCCGGATCATGGCAGCATCCGGTTTGGCGATAACGAGATCATCCTGACGCCGCCGCACAAGCGCGATGTCGGCATGGTGTTTCAGAGTTATGCGCTGTTTCCTCACATGGATGTCGCCGCCAATGTCGGCTTCCCGCTCAAACTCCGCAAGGTCGGCAAGGCGGAGATCGCAGACCGGGTCAACGAGGCGCTGGAGACCGTACAGCTGGTTGGCTATGGCGAACGCCGTGTCAACCAGCTTTCCGGCGGCCAGAAACAACGGGTGGCCCTGGCTCGTGCGATCGTGTTTTCACCGCGCATTCTTTTAATGGATGAACCGCTTTCGGCACTCGACAAGAAACTGCGCGAGCACATGCAGATCGAGCTGCGCCATCTGCATGAAAAGCTTGGCATGACGACGGTCTATGTCACTCACGATCAGCGCGAGGCGCTAACCATGTCGGACCGTATTGCAGTTATCAATCATGGCAGGCTGATGCAGCTGGACACGCCGCGCGCCATCTATGACCGGCCTGCCAACCGGTTCGTTGCCGACTTTATCGGCGAGTCCACTTTTCTCGAACTGGGCATGAACAACGGCCAGCTCACATTCGGCGGCGATGTGATAAAGGCACCCGGCTGGTCCGGTGATGCCGGCAAGCCTGCCTTGATCCTTCGTCCGGAACGGCTGGTGATCACCAGCCGTTCTGCCGGCAAGACAATGAACCTGTTTACAGCGACCGTCAGGGAACTGGTCTACCAGGGCGACACCTCCTTGATGTATGCCGGTCTTGCCGACGGCACCGAAGTGACGGTGCGCGCCGGCACCCGCACCGGGGCGGCAATTGAAAATATTTCCATCGGCGATGACATCACACTCGGCCTGCACCCTGACGACACCGTGGTCATTGATGAGGCCGGTGAGGAGGTTGCATCATGAGCAGTGTCAGCCTGCCGGCCAATCCCAATGAGATTTTGCTGAAGCAACATGCCGCGCGTGAGAAGTGGGTGCTGCTCGGCCTGTCAGCCCCGGCGCTGGTCCTGGTGCTGATCGTCATGGTGTTGCCGGTGGGCTGGTTGTTCTATCTGTCCTTCATCGGCAGCGACGGCACGGTTTCGATGGAGAACTATGCCCGGATGCTGGAGAGCAAATCCTATTCGCGCATTTTTGTCACCACGTTCAAGGTCTCCCTGCTGACCACGGCAATCTGCATCGCCATCGGATACCCGCTGGCCTACTTCCTGTCGCAACTGCCGTCGCGGGCAGCCAACATCTGCATGCTGGCTGTGTTGCTGCCGTTCTGGACGTCCTTGCTGGTGCGCACCTATGCCTGGCTGGTTCTGCTGCAACGAAAGGGGCTGATCAACAACTGGGGCATCGAGGCGGGTTTGTGGAGTGAGCCGCTTGCCCTGGTGCACAATCTAACCGGCACGCTGATCGGCATGGTCCACATCATGCTGCCGTTCCTGGTGCTGCCGCTGTACAGTTCCATGAAGGCAATTGATCCCGACTACCTCAAGGCTGCTTCCAATCTGGGGGCCAGGCCGGCGCAATCGTTCTGGCAGGTGTTTTTCCCGCTGTCACTGCCGGGGCTGTTTGCCGGTTCCCTGATCGTGTTTGTCCTGTGCCTCGGGTTTTTCGTGACGCCTGCCGTGCTCGGCGGCGGCAAGGTCATCATGGTGTCGAACCAGATCACCAACAATATCGAGCTGTTTTTCAATTGGGGTGCGGCAAGCGCGCTGGGCGTGGTGTTGCTGGTCGTAACACTGGCGATCCTGTACGTGGCCTCGAAACTGCTGCCGCTCAACAATGTACTCGGCGGGGGGCACTGAACTCATGAACTGGTTGAAGCGGCCTGCCTCCGACACCCAGATCACCCATGGCCAGAGACTGTGGTTGTACATGCTCGCGGCGATCATCATGTTCCTGCTGGTGGTGCCGACACTGCTGGTGATCCCGATGTCGTTTTCGGCCTCCCAGTACCTGGAGTTTCCACCGCGTGAATGGTCGCTGAGGTGGTATGAAACCTATTTCGGGTCGATTGCCTGGATGGATGCCACCTGGACGTCCCTGAAGGCAGGTCTGCTGACCACACTGCTGGCTACACCGCTCGGCACGATGGCGGCTTACGGGCTCTACGTCTCGCAGCACAAATGGTCCCGCCTGGTGTTCATCTTCCTGATCACCCCGATCATGATCCCGGTCATCCTGATCGCCATTGGTGCGTTTTATGTCTATGTGCAGATCAAGATGGTCAACAGCCTGGCAGGTCTCGTGGTTGCCCATACAATTCTGGCCCTGCCGCTGGTCCTGATCGTCGTATCATCCGCGTTCAGGAGTTATGACATGAACCAGGAGATGGCAGCCCGCAGCCTGGGTGCATCGCGGCTGACAGCGTTCATGGCGATCACCCTGCCGCAGATCAGGTTTTCCGTCATTACCGCAGCACTGCTGTCATTCCTGACTTCTTTTGACGAGGTGATCGTGGCGCTGTTCGTTTCCGGCGGCGATAATTCCACGCTGACCAGGAACATGTTCAATGCCTTGCGCGATCAGATCGACCCGACCATTGCAGCCATATCCACAATCATGATTGCCATTTCGTCTGCCCTGCTGGTGGCTGCGCAGTTGTTTGGGAAGTCCCGAGATTGAACATACTGGCCTTACGCCTGTCCGCGGCCCAGTTTGCGTAACAATGCCACCCAAGCAGTCAGCCCTTCTTCGATTGCAGAAAGCCTGAAGAACTCGTTGGGGGAATGAAAATCTTCATCTGCCGTTGAAAACGACAGTGTCACCGTATCAATGCCAAGCGCGCGCTTGATCATGTCCGACAGCGGCAAGGTGCTGCCGACCCGGACGCGAACAGGCCGTGCTCCAAGCGCTTCCTCAATGGCTTCTTCGACCGCGCGCAACAGTGGCAGGTCCGGCGGCACCAGATAGGCCGCATTGCCGACGTCGCGCGACGTAAAATGGATAGTGGTGCCGGCGGGGCAGGCGGCCTCGAAATGGCGCAGCAGGGCCTGCGCCACATGGGCCGGCTCCTGACCCGGTACCAGCCGCGTTGTAATCTTGGCAACCGCTTCGGCCGGTGTAACGGTTTTACCGCCTTCGCCGGTATAGCCGGACCACATGCCGTTGACCTCCAGCGTCGGCCGCAGCCAGAGACGCTCCAGCGTCGAAAACCCGTCCTCGCCATGCGGCACAGACGCGATTGCAGCAAAGAACGCAGCCTCGTCAAAAGGCAGGCCGGCTATGTCGGAGCGGATGGTTTCGTCCGGATCGCCGATGCCGTCATAGAACCCGTGAACCGCTACCCTGCCGTCGCGCGAGTGCAATCCGGCGAGGATACTTGCGAGCACATGCGCCGCATTGGGCACGGCACCGCCAAAGCGGCCTGAATGCAGGTCTTTCGATGCTGTGCGCAGCGCAAGTTCAAACGCCATATTGCCGCGCGATCCGGTATTGACGCTGGGCAGGTCGGCGCGCCAGCGGGCCCCGTCAGCAGAAACCACCGCTTCAGCACGCAACCGGTCCGCATATTGGTCGAGAATGGCCGGCAGGGTAGCGCTGCCGACTTCCTCTTCGCCTTCCAGCAATACCTTGATGTTGACCGGCAGGCGTCCTTCGACAGCCAGATAGGCGAACAGAACTTCCAAAGCGATGGAAGCCGGTCCCTTGTCATCCGACACGCCGCGGCCATAGAGGCGATCATCGCGTATTTGCGGGTCGAATGGCGGCGAGTGCCATTTGTCCAGCGGATCGGGTGGTTGAACATCATAGTGGCCGTAAACCAGATAGGTCGGCGCGCCGGGCAAGCCGAGCCACTCGCCATAGACGGCAGCATGTCCGCCTGCCGCAATCTCTTCCACATTGTTGAAGCCTGCGGCCCTGAGGCGGTCAACGAGCAGCTTGCGCGCTGCAGCCATGCCGTCGGCATAAGCCGGATCCGTGCTGACCGACGGTATCCGCGCATATTTGATGAGACGGCTGACGATGCCATCATGGTCGCCCAGCAGGTGATCAAGGACAGGGTCGCTCACGAGCGGCCGCCGTCGACCGACAGCACCTGTCCTGAAATCCAGCCCGCCTGTTCGCTGGCCAGAAACAGCGTCGCTGCAGCAATATCCTCGGCGCTGCCGAGCCGGTGGGTGTGGATGGATTCAATCAATCGCTGCTGGCCTTCACTACCCATCGCCTCCCACTGCCGCTCGGTAGTCGGGTTGGAGCGGACAAAACCGGGCGCGACCGAATTGACTGTGATGCCTGCCGGGCCCAGTTCCCAGGAGAGTTGCCGCACGATGCCGACAAGCGCGTGTTTGGCACCGGTATACGCCTGAATGCCGGTCAGCGACGGGCGCAGCCCGGCGCCTGAGGCGATGGCGATCAACCGGCCTGAGCCATTTGATTTCATGGCCGGTGCACACGCCTGTGCCAGCCAGAAAAAGGCATCTGTGTTTGCTGCAAAAATACTGCGCCAGTCTGCCTCATCAATTTCCTCGATGGGGCGACCGGCCTGTCCACGGGTACCGCCGGCTGCATGGACAACAATGTCCGGAGCGCGTTCCAAAGAAGTGATGAAGCCGTGCACGGCTGATCTGCCGGACAGGTCAAGGGCGTGCCCGGCAACGCCAAGCTCGCTGGCAGTGTCTGCAAGTCCCTGATCATCAATGTCGGTCAAAACCACCGTTGCGCCAGACGCCGCGAAAGCCGTAGCGATTGCCCGTCCGATGCCCTGGGCCGCGCCGGTGACCAGTACGGTCTTGTTGTTGAAGTCTAGCTGCATCTGTCTGCCAGTTCCTGAAATGTCTCGGCTGATTGTTTCCGGCGACCGGCTTCAATGTCATTGATCAACTGCTTGACTGCGTCCAGCGCCGGTGTTGGCACGCCGGCAGTCCGGCCCAGTTCGCAAATGATACCGATCTGCGGATCAACCTCGGTACGCCGCTTGCGCACGGCCAGATCGCGCCAGATGCCGCTATGGGTTTTTGCAGTTGTGCTGTTGAAGTCGGCCAGCCGGGCAATGCAGGCCCGCGCGTCGGCATCGCCAGCCCCGGCCATGAAGGCTTGAGGATCGAAGCCGTTGAAGCCGGTCGGCCTGACGCCACGGGCTGTTGCCACGGCCATCACTTCGCGTCCCAGTGCGATGAAGGCCGGAACCCGGGCGGGATCGGCAAAGTTCTCCGTCATCGACTGCGGTGTCAGCGCGGTGGCAAACAGCATGGCGCCATAGCCGAGCTTGCCCCACAAATATGACCAGATGTCCGGCGTCAGCACCGCATCAGGTTCAAAAATCGAGAGCAGGCGGTGCATGTCGCGGGTCCGATCGCGAACACTGCCATCCACTTCACCCACGACCACCGCGCCGCGGTTGCCGAACAGGATGTCGCCGGGTCCATGCCAGTCAGCACCGAAATTGACAAAGGCACCCATTGTGCGGTCTTCGCCGACAATGCCGGCGATGGTCAATTCGTTGAGGCCGTTCTGGGCCGACAACACGTAGCCATCATCTGCCAGATGGGGCGCCAGGGCTGTCGCGGCGGCCTCTGTTGCCTGGGCCTTGACGGCCAGGACGATGCGCGAGAAGCGCCCTTCAAGTTCGTCTGGCGTCACTGATGGTACGATCTGGGCGAAGGTCTCGACAGGGCCGCTGATCGACAAACCATCTGTCCGGCAAGCTTGTACATGCTCCGGGACGATATCGACCATCAAGACATTTTCGCCTGCCCGTGCCCAGTAAGCGCCGAGAGTGCCACCAATGGCGCCCGCACCCCAGATCAGGATGGGATCATCCATTCACCTTACTCCTGCTGAAGTTTCGGCCATGGCCCGTCGAGTGCTTCGCGAACTTCGTCCACCCCGGTCTGCCATAGCGCCAGCATGGTCTTATCGTCCTTCTGATAGGGTCCGCCAAAACTGCCATCGCCGAGCATTTGCTTTGCGGCTGCAGGAGCGGCTGCCTTCAGGGCAGTCAGGTCCATGGCGTCCTTGATATGCTGAGGGGCGGCGGCATGGGCAAGCCGGGTCCAGGGAAAATTCTCCATCCAGTTGGCATGGCTGCCGGACGGGTCGATCTCCTGGGCATGGGCCCACACCTTTGGCGAATTCCACCAGTTGTGAAACTTGATGTTCATGTCCGGGTGATCGATCATCAGTTCATTGGCAACGGCACCGGCGGGCTGGTTGCCGCCATGGCCGTTGACGATCAACACGCGGCGTAACCCCATGCGCGAAAACGATGCCATCACATCACGCACCACCGCCAGCAGGGTTTCCACCCGCAGGGTAACCGTGCCGGGGAAATCCGCAAAGTAGGGGGCAAGTCCGTAGGGCATGACGGGGAAGACCGGAACGCCGGCCTCGTCTGCAGCTTCGGTTGCGACCCGTTCTGCCAGAATGGCGTCCACGCACAGCGACAGCTGCGCGTGTTGTTCGGTTGAGCCGACGGGCAGGATGCAACGGTCATCGCGTGCAATCTGCTTTTCCATATCGGACCAGTTCATGTCAGCGACGCGCATCGGCCTGTCCCCCTTTGTTGTGTTGTTGGTCGTCGAGTGTGTCTGGCCATTGCGGAGATGCCAGCACCATTTTGGCCATCAAGGTTGAAAGCTGCTGCTGCTCGTCATGATCAAGCGCATTCAGCATCATGTGCTCAAACGACACAAAGCGCGGCAGGGATTCATCGAACAAGGCGCGACCAGCAGGTGTCAGTGACAGTATGAACCTCCGCCCGTCGTCGGCGTCCGGGGTCCGGGATATCAGTTTCAAACGGTTGAGTTTGTGAATGGCGCGGCTGAGCGTGTTTTGCGGAAACCCGGAGGATGCGCTGATGTCGCGGGCATAGGCGCCGTCCAGCAGGCCGAGCGAGAAAATGACCACGAACTCGGGTCGCGACAGGCCATGGTGCTCTTCCACCCAGGCATACAGCGGCACGTTATAGCGCAGGGCCAGATAGTTCAGCCGATAGGTGAACCAGCACGGGTTCTGCCACAGCTTGACCCTGGTCATCTCGTCATGCGCACCCTCGTCGGGCAATCCGGAAAGCCTATCAGGCGTGCATTGTTTCAGGTCGGACTTGAGCATCTGTCGATCCATGTGAAATCAGGAGGCTGTCGATTTTTCTCTTGACGCGGACAGCATGGCGCAGCACCTTTTATGAAACAAGTTCCAAATTGAAGTATTTATTTTTGGTGCTTGCGAGGTTGAATTTGTATCCGAATCAAGGGGATCACTCCATGAAAAAGACGATCTATTCACTCGTTCTGGCCAGTGTGATGGGCATGTCCGCCGTCGCCGCCAGTGCTGAAACACTCACGGTTGGCGTGCGTGGGGGCCCTGAATCCATGGATCCGCACTACTCCGCGCTGGGACCGCAGGCCGATGCCGTAAAGCATATTTTCGATCCGCTGGTGTGGACCGGCGATGACCTTCAGCTTGAACCCGGTCTCGCGACATCCTGGAAGGCAGTTGATGCAGATACCTGGGAGTTCAAACTGCGCGAAGGGGTGAAATTTCATGACGGTTCCGACTTCGATGCGGAGGATGTGAAATTCTCCATCGACCGGATTCCCAAAGTGACCGGACCCACGACGACCGAGATTTATGTTCGCCGCGTAAAGCAGGTAGAGATTGTGGATCCCTACACGATCCATATCCATACCGATGGGACGGCAGCGACGCTGCCCTATGATTTCGTACGTCTGTTCATCGTGTCGTCCGAGGCAGCCAAGGACTACTCAACTTCCGAGACAAGTGCCGAAGGGTTTAATTCCGGCAAGGCAACCATTGGAACCGGACCCTTCAAATATGTGTCGTGGGAGCCCAAGGGCAGCCTGGTCATGGAGCGGTTTGACGATTACTGGCGGGGTGCTGCACATTGGGAAAAGGTGGTTCGCCGTGAAATTTCGGATGACTCATCCCGGCTGGCTGCGCTCAAGGCGGGTGACGTCGACGTGATCAACTATGTGTCTTCGGCAGATTACCTGTCGCTCGGCACTGATCCGAAAATCAAGACATTCCTTGGTGACTCTGTCTACGTGATGAACCTGCAGCTCGACCAGCGTGAGGTCACGCCGAAGGTGCGTGCCAAGGACGGCAGCAAGCTGGACAAGAACCCGTTGCGCGATGCACGGGTGCGCGAAGCGATCGATATCGCCATTGACCGCCAGACCATGGTGGATGTGGTTCTGGAAGGGCTCGGTAAACCGGCCAACCAGATGATGCCCCTGGGCTTCTTCGGATCGTCGGAAAAAATCCCGACCCCTGAGTACAATGTGGACAAGGCCAAGGCGCTCCTGAAAGAGGCGGGCTATCCCGACGGCTTCCAGATCGACCTGCACTGCACCAATGACCGGTTGCCGGGCGATGGTGCAATCTGCGAAGGCCTCGGCCAGATGTTTGCCCAGATCGGCATTGATACCAATGTCAACGCGATCTCGAAAACGGTGTATTTCCCGACCCAGGCGCGCAAGGAATACTCAGTGTTCATGAACGGCTGGGGAACGCTCACCGGCGAAGCTTCCTACACACTTGGATCACTGGCGCATTCACCCAACAAAGAAGTGAAAATGGGTGCGTTCAACCGTATCGGCTATCTCAACGAAGAAGTTGACAAGCTGATGCAGGCTGGTGTCCAGGAAGCGGATGCCGACAAGCGCCGGGCGCTGTTCGAACAGGCAATGGAGAAAACCATGGCAGATCGTGCCTACATCTCTATTGTAGTGCTTCAGTCCGTCTGGGCAGGCCGTTCCGACAAGGTCGTCATCACGCCGCGTGCAGACGAGGAAACGCTGGCGTACTTCATCAAGCCCGCGAAATAGCATGAATAGACGGGATGCTCCGGCAGGAGTATCCCGCTCCTCTCAGATACGGATATTGCGGCATCGATGTCAGGTTTCATCATCCAGCGACTGCTGCAGGCCATTGTCGTGATGGCAGTGATGTCGGTGATCGTGTTCGCCGGCATCTATTCCATCGGCAACCCGCTGGAGATACTGATCCCGCCTGAAGCGACGCAGGACGTTCGTGAACGCACCATTGCCCGCTTTGGTCTCGACCGGCCGGTTGTCGAACAGTACTTCTACTATATCCGGAATCTGCTGCAGGGTGATCTGGGCCGATCCTACATCTACAATGAGCCCGTGCTGCACCTGATATCCGGCCGCCTGCCGGCGACCATTGAGCTCGTGCTGGTTTCGGTGCTTGGCGCCTTGTTCATCGGTGTGCCCCTTGGAATGTTGGCCGGCTACCGGCCCGATGCCTTGTCATCACGCATCATCATGGCCGTATCGATCCTCGGGTTTTCAGTACCGACATTCTGGGTCGGTCTGATCCTGATCCTTACCTTTGCCGTTGAGCTTGGCTGGCTGCCATCCGGCGGGCGTGGCGATACGGCCGAGCTGTTCGGCACGTCCTGGAGTTTCCTGACGCTGAACGGCTGGTCGCACCTGGTGTTGCCTGCCATCAACCTGGCGCTGTTCAAGCTCGCCATCATGATACGGCTGGCGCGAGCGGGCACACGTGAAGTCATGCTGGGTGATACGGTGAAGTTTGCCCGTGCCGCCGGCCTGTCGGAATGGACCATCATGACACGCCATGTGCTGAAACTGATCTCGATTCCGATCGTCACCGTGTTCGGGCTCGAACTGGGCTCGACGCTTGCTTTCGCGGTGGTGACCGAGACGATCTTCTCGTGGCCCGGCGTCGGCAAGCTGATCATTGATTCCATCAAGAATCTCGACCGGCCCGTGATGATGGCCTACCTGATGCTGACCGCAGGACTGTTCGTGACCATCAACCTGGTTGTCGATCTGGTTTACGCGCTTCTTGACCCGCGCCTGCGCAGAGGGGGAGCAGCATGAGTGATCCTGTCATGAAACCGCTGCCGGGCGACGCATCCAAGGCCATATCACCATGGCGGGATCTGTGGTGGCGGTTTTGCGAAGACCGGGTGGCGCTGTTTGCATTTGGTGTCGTGGTGCTGCTGATGTTGATGGCGCTGTTTGCACCGCTGATTTCCCCGCAAAACCCTTATGACCTATCCGGCCTGTCGCTGCGCGATGCCAGACGTCCGCCGGGGTTTGTCGGCTCGGGCGGCTATACCCATCTTCTGGGAACCGACGCGCAGGGTCGTGATCTCTTGTCTGCCATTCTCTATGGCCTGCGTGTGTCATTGCAGATCGGCATTACCGCAGGGGCGGTGGCCCTTGTCATCGGCACGTCCATCGGCATTGCAGCAGCTTATGCCCGCGGTTTCGTTGAAACGATCCTGATGCGCATTGTGGACCTGCAATTGTCGTTTCCACCGATATTGCTGGCACTGGTGCTGGTGGCGCTGCTGGGACAGGGCCAGGCGCAATTGGTGACAGCGCTGGTTGCCGCGCAATATGCCTATTTCGCGCGTACCGCATTTGGCGCCGCCTCTGCCGAACGCTCAAAAGACTATGTGGAGGCTGCTGCTGCCACGCCGCTGTCGGCACGCCGTATCGTGTTCCGCCACATCCTGCCCAACGCCATGCCGGCGCTGATTGTGGTTGCTACCGTCCAGATCGCCTATGCCATCGCCCTGGAGGCGACATTGTCGTTTCTGGGCCTTGGCCTGCCGGTCACCGAACCCTCGCTCGGCATGCTGATTTCCAACGGTGTAAAATACATGATGAGCGGCAGAACCTGGATATCCGTCTATCCGGGCATCATGCTGATCATCCTCATTGTTGCGATCAACATGGTCGGCGATCACTTGCGCGACATCCTCAATCCGAGGCTCGACAAATGAGCACGCCCATCCTCGAAGTCAGTGATCTGAAAACTCACTTCTTCACGCGGGCCGGTGTGGTGAAGGCGGTTGACGGCGTATCGTTTTCAGTCGGGGCGGGAGAGATTGTCGGGCTGGTCGGTGAATCCGGTTCCGGCAAATCGGTTACCGGGTTTTCACTGATGGGTTTGGTCGACCCGCCGGGGCGTATCGTCTCCGGGTCGGTGAAGCTGGACGGTGAAGAACTGATCGGCCTGTCATGGGATCAGCTCAGGGCGCTCAGAGGCTCCCGCATTGCAATGGTGTTTCAGGATCCGATGGCAACGCTCAATCCGGTGCTGACGATCGGTACCCAGATGCGGCTGGCCATCTCGGCCCACGACAAGACCTCAAGCCGGGCCGCGGATGCGCGCGCTGCCGAAGTGCTGACGCGGGTTGGAATCCCTGAGGCGCAGTCGCGTCTGGGCGCTTATCCGCATGAATTTTCCGGCGGCATGCGGCAGCGTGTGGCCATAGCAATTGCGCTTCTGCATGGCTCGCAGGTGCTGATCGCCGACGAGCCGACAACGGCGCTGGATGTGTCCATTCAGGCCCAGATACTCACCGAGATGCGGGATCTTGCTGCGGAAACCGGCACAGCGCTGGTGTGGATCAGCCACGATCTGGCGACGGTTTCGACGCTCGCCAGCCGGCTGCTGGTCATGTATGCCGGGCGCATTGTGGAGCAGGGGCCGGTTGCGACTGTGCTGCGTGATCC
>JABDRA010000048.1 GCA_013041995.1 Anderseniella sp.
ATGACATCTGCGTCTTCGCGTTGCGCCTGTCCAAACAGATGTTTCAGCTTTTGCGCAGCCTTGATTGCTTCAGGGGCCTGGGATGATACGAAATGAAGTTTCATTATGCGGTGGGCTCATAAGTCAATTATTACTTCCTTTGGTATAATCCAGTTATGAAGCGAACGGACACAATGTCAAATCTCGTGTGCCATCAGACATTTCAATTCAAGCGTGAAGGTCTTTAGGCGAAGGCTGCCGCGATACCAACCAGCAAGGTAAATAATGTGAGTGCCTGGGCCAGCAGCTTAAGCCCGGCCCGCAACTCCTGTATGGTGAGATGCTCGATGCCGTCTCCGACCCAGTTTCGTTCCACCCAGGTGTCGCCGTACCGGCGGGGGCCTCCCAGGCGGATATCCAGCGCACCGGCCATGGCGCTTTCCGGCCAGCCCGATATCAGATTTCCGGCTTTGCCGGCATCCTGCCAGATCATTTCCAGTGCACGTGCGCCGCCGGAAGGCGACGTCATGCTGGCAGCACCGGCGAACAGCACACCGGTCAGGCGTGCCGGCAAGTAATTCACGGCGGTATCGATTGATTTGGCGAACATGCGCGCTTTGTTGTCTCCGGCCAGCCGGCGCTGCACCGCAGACAGAGCCGAGATGGCTATGATGCCTGGTAGTCCGAACAGGGCCAACCAAAAGGCGGGGGCGACCACAGCAGTTGCGGTGTTCTCGGCAACCGCTTCCAGACATCCGCGTGCCGTCTCGCTCTTGTCCATTTGTGACAGGTCGTGGTTGACCAGATGTGACAGCGCACTCTGCGCGGTGGCCAGATCGGTATCCAACGCATCGGCGACAGCGCGTGCACGCACCCTCAGTGCATATTGTGCGAGAAACGGCACTGCCAGCAAACCTTCCAAGAACCAGGCATAGGGGAGGTTGCGAAGAGTTGTTGTGGCCACGACTGCCAGCGCCAGTGTTACGCTCATCGCCAGCAGACAAAATGCGGCTCCCGTGATCACGCGCCGGACCGGCGCGGCCTCTGCATCGGGCACCAATGCCGTGAAGACCCCGTTGAGCATGTAGAGACCGTTTGCCGGGTGGCCGACGAGGCGGCGCAGGGGGCTCGGATAACCGAGAAACCGCTCCAGCGCCAATGCCACGAAAGCGACGGTCAAAGTCGTAGGGATTACCAGCAATTGAACATGTCACCAGATGATGGTTGAGCGCGTCATTTCAAACATCTTTTAGCAATCATGCAGCTTCAGTACTACCCATGCGTTGACAGTTTGCAGAGGATGGGCTTCATCTCAGTCAAGGACATATTTCCAGAGGTTGATTTGCGTTTTGGCTGAACCATTGCGGGTCGTGCTGACCACCGGCAACTACAACTACATCAAGGATGGCGTGTCACTGACGCTTAACCGGCTTGTGGGCTGGCTGGAACGCAATAACGTTGAAGTTCTGGTCATTGCGCCGGTGGCAGAAGAAGCCGCCATGGCACATCATGGCAGGTTGCTGCCGGTGCCGTCCTTCGCTATTCCGACCCGCAAGGAATATCGTATAGGCCGCCGTTTAACGACGCAGCTCAAGGATGAGATTGTTCGTTTCAAGCCGGATCTGTTTCACATTGCCGTGCCTGATATTACGGGCCACAGTGCCTTGAATTTCGCAGAGAAGATGCAGGTGCCCGTGGTGTCGTCATTCCACACCCGTTTTGACGGCTATCTGCAATACTATAACCTCAGGTTTCTTGAACCCTGGTTCCACAAGAAGCTGCGGGCTTTCTACTCCCGCTGTGAACACCTCTATGTACCGTCAGTCTCGATGATTGATGAACTGGCCGGGCAGGGTATCGCCGACAATATGCGGTTGTGGACACGCGGAGTGGATCATGCCCGGTTTGATCCGGCCAGGCGCTCGAAAGAGTGGCGGCGGGCACACGGTATTGCTGATGATGATGTGGTGATCGCGTATGCCGGCCGGCTGGTTGCGGAAAAGAATATGGCCGTGATGGCGCGGGTGTTTGCCGGATTGAAGGCGCGTGGCGTTGCACATCGCACCATATTGCTGGGTGACGGACCTGAAGCCGGGTGGATGCGCAAGGCATTGCCGGACACGGTTTTCGCAGGGTTTCTGCATGGTGACGAACTGGCTACTGGATATGCCTCGTCTGATATCTTCTTCTTTCCGTCCATCACCGAGACGTTCGGTAATGTCACGCTTGAGGCGATGGCGAGCGGTCTCCCGTCGGTTACCGCCGATGCAACCGGCTCGCGCTCACTGGTTCGGGAAGGAGAAACCGGCTTTCTGGTGCCGGTTGACCGTGAAGATCTGATGATGGTTCGTCTGGTGCAATTGGCTGCAGATGGAGGGATGCGGCGGGAGTTTGGTGCGCGCGCGCGTGAAATTGCCATTGCCGAGCATGAATGGGACGCCATATTTGCGCACCTGAGGTCAGACTACGAGGCCGCGATTGCCCAGTATGCCCTGGGCAAGCATCAGGAATAGGACTTCATCCACCCCAGTCCGTCCGTGGTTTGCGCTTTTGGGCGGTACTCACAGCCAACCCACAAATCAGGGTGAATTGCCTGACAGGCGGCCATGATATCTGCCAGCGGCAAATGCCCCACATCCGGTTCATGACGATCAGGTACGCCCGCGATCTGCAGATGAGCGGTGTGATCACGGCACTTTTCCAGCCAGGCTGGCACATCGCCATGGATTTTCTGGCAGTGGTAGATGTCGAATTGCAACTTCAGCAATTCCGGTCTGTTGGCATTCACCTCAGATATAATATCAAGAGACAACCCGAAATCATTCAGGAAATAACCTGGAATATCGACAGGGTTGATTGGTTCGATCAGCAGCTGAATTCCATTCTCTGCACACTGGCTGGCAGCATCGCGCAGATTGGCAACATAGGTGTCGCGCTGGACCGCCTCATCGACCGACCGGTCCCGCAATCCGGCCATACAATGGAGCCTGGTGAGATTGAGTGTCCCGGCATACTTGATGGCTTGTGCAATACCCTGACGGAATTCCTGCTCGCGACCGGGCAGGGAGGCCAGGCCTCTTTCGCCTGCGTCCCAATCACCGGGTGGCATGTTGAACAGCACTTGCTGCAGATTGTTGTCGTTGAGGTTTGAGGCCAGCAAATCCGGCGTCCATTCATAGGGAAACAGATACTCCACCGCAGAAAAGCCGGCTTCTGCTGCAGCCTGAAAGCGGTCAGGAAACGCCACTTCCGTAAACATCATCGACAGGTTTGCCGCGAACTTCATGTGCTTGGTAATCCCAGTTTTTTGCGTAGAAGGGTCAATTCATCGGTGAACGGTTCGAGTTGTTCTTCAAAAACTGTCCACCGTCCGACTGACTTCGGAGAGATTGGCTGGCGCACCTGAAACACGCTAGCGGTTCGAATTTCACGTTTTACTTCATTTGGGTACAGGCAGTTTTCCTCGAATTCGAGCCCGGTAAAGTCGAGCAGTTTGCGAATATGCGGTTCCGGATCGTGCACCATGGCATCGTAATCCAGCTCATGCATGTCGAGCCTGCAGGTCTCCATCCAGTACTTCGCTATATCCTCATGCATCGCGTATTTGTGGGCAATGGCTTTCAGGTCGAACGAATACCGTACTGCGGTCGAGAAATTCTGTTCGAACGTTGATAACGCACAATCTTGCGGCGTGCGGTGACAATAGATGAACTTGGCCCGCGGCAGTAAAAATCTGATCAGGCCGGCATAATCGATGTTGCCGGGCAGTTTGTCGGTTGCGAACGTTGCGTCGCCGGCGTCTTTAAACATTTCCTCGTGCAGTTTTTTGCCAACGGTGGCTGCCCAGTCTGGCGGCAAATCAGGTATTTTGGTCAGGTCGTGGCTCAGGCTTTCAACGATAGACATCATGTCGTCGCGCTCGCCGCCAGCATGAACCTTCGAGTGAGCAGCCAAAATCTGTTCAGTCAATGTTGAGCCGGACCGCATCATGCCGACAACAAAGATGCAGCCCTGTCCTGAGTATCCTTCATGTCCGCGTTTTTCAAAGAAGTCCGGCGTGAAGACCTGCTTGTTGCTGAGGTTGCTGTGCTCGGCTGTTGTGGAGTTGTAGGGGAACTCCGCGGCGCGAATAGCCTTGGCAGTTGCAAGCGCTGCGAAGGCGTCTCGCGGCCGGTTATTGCGCGACAACAACCTGTAGAGCGCGAGCCCGGCATACAGTCGATGTGATGTAGAGGGGTTGTCTGTGTTGACAAGTTCGCCGAGCAGCAGCGGCTCAGCCGCCAGGGATAGGCGATTGATGACAGATAATCTGTAC
>JABDRA010000050.1 GCA_013041995.1 Anderseniella sp.
CAGCTGACGTTTGAGACCTTTTACACAATCAATGAAGATAGCGACGATGCTTTCGGCGGCCGGGCAGAATTTCAGTTTGTTTACTGACCTCGCGCAGAAGATTTGCAAGTGCTGAGCGAGTATGGAGAGGGAATAGCAATGGAGTTGACGGAACTCACACAGCTGGTCGGCATTATGGTGGCAGGTGCCGCGTCCATGCGCGCGGCAATCAGCGTGGCCTCTTTTGCCGGCCGCAGATATCAGTTCGCCCGGCAGGAAAAAAAATACATCGCACAGTTTCGGCACGTAACGGCCGGGGTTTTTGAAGACGGTCAAAACCAGCGCCAGAAAACCGACCTCCTGTGGCAGGGCAAGCGAAAATTCCGGGTCGTCAACCGGGTATATGAGAACCTCAATCAGGACATCTGCTCGTTCTACCTGGAGCCAAATGACGGCCGCTCAATCCCGTCGTTTCGGCCCGGCCAGTTTCTTACCTTCTCAATGCCTGTCCCCGGCGAAGCCGAACCGATAACCAGATGCTATTCTCTCTCCGACAGTCCGGCTGCCAGAAATTGCTACCGCGTGACGGTCAAGAGAATTGACCCGCCTTTCGATGCGCCCGAAGGAACCCCACCGGGACAATCGTCGGACTATTTTCACAACCATCTGCAAGTAGGTTCGGTTGTGGATGCCTATGCGCCTGCAGGATCATTCTGCCTTCAGGAAGACTCCGATAAACCAATTATCCTGATTGCCGGCGGTGTTGGCATCACGCCAATTCTCAGCATGTTGAACTGGTTGATCGCGACACGGTCAAACCGTGAAATCTGGCTCTTCTACGGTGTCCGCAACCGTGCCGAACATGCCATGTATGACTATTTGCAAAAGGTGGTAAGCCAGATGCGCAACCTGCGCATGGTCGTCGCCTACAGCCGGCCCACCAATACATGCCGGCACAAGGTCGACTACCATCTTAGAGGCCACATTACCGAAGACCTTGTCCGGCCCATCCTGGAAGGCAGGGAATGTGAGATTTACCTGTGTGGCCCGGCCCCAATGATGAACACGCTCTCCAGGGGATTTGAGCAAATCGGCGTGCCTGCCGATAATATCAGGTTCGAGGCGTTCGGTCCGGCTTCTCCCACTGTGGCAGCTGGCCCGCCACCTGAAAAACTACTCGAAAACAAAGCTGAACAGGCTTTTCAGATAGAGTTTGCCCGGTCGGGCAAGAAAGTTCAGTGGATGCCCGGCGACGGTTCACTTCTCGAACTTGCCATGGCAAACGGCATCAAGGCGCGCTGCGGTTGCCGGCAGGGAGTTTGCGGCACCTGCGCAATTGCACTTAAAGGTGGCAGTGTCGAATATGAGCGCACACCGGAAAAGACACCGGCTCCCGGCAAGTGCCTGCCATGTGTGGCACAGCCCCAGAGCAACCTTGTGCTGGATATGTGATCCGCCGAACCCCGGGAAAAATCTGATCATCTTTGCCTGTGCACAACGTGATACTTTCACGTTGCCCGGGCTGGGCCGTTTTGCGGATTAGACTGCCCCCTAAATCCCGTCTCGCTCTGGTTCACTTCTCCGGAATCTTGGTCTGCATGACCGGTGTGAAAATGTCTGTCACATGATATTTATGGCACAGCACACAGTCCTGGCGGACCTCTTTTTTACCATGACATGATGCACATGTTTCTTTCTTCACCGGCGCAAAGTTTGCCACGAATTTTTTCGGATCATTCGCCTTGTAGGTATCCAGATACCCTTTGGCGTTGCTCAATTCGTGGCAGGTCAGGCAGCCCTTTTCCGCGCTCACCACCCCCAGGTGCGGCTCGTGGCTGAAGGACGTGAACAGGCTTTCGCTCGTCTCCGTCGATGAAGGCGACCACTTCACGGCCCGGGCCTGGTCTTTTGTTGCATCGATGCTATGACACTTGCTGCACTGGCCCTGTGCATCCTTTCCGGTGAGTTCCATGAATACCGATGCTGCCAGGTTGCCTTGCGCCTTGCTGAACCTGATTGCAGAAAAGTCGAGCCATGCTTTCAGGAATGTGTCGGCATGCCCGGTTGGTTTGTACATGATCGAGTAGTCCTGACGGTACCAGCCGCCGAACTGTGCCCAGGTTTCCGCATCGGTATCCAGTTCGAGCGGTTCTGTTTCATTGTCTGAAGACACCTCCACATCGCTATCAACTTCAGCGTCAGCTTCCGCGTCCGCGGTAGAGTCTGCCGGCTCAACGGGATCCTGATCGTCCGACGCATCTGCATCATCGGACACCTGATCTTCCGGCTCGTCGGCGTCACCTGGCTCATCAGCCGCCTCATCATCTTCGTCTTCCTCAGGCGGCTTGTTGCCCTTGAGCAACCGGCCAAACGGATCGACCCGCCATCTTTCGGTTTGCTGCGCGAGCACCACAGGCCCGGCCAGCTTTGCCCGGTCGGCCTGCGTCGTCTCAGGGTCTGCATCCGGTGCTTGTGCCACCGTGGCATTTTCCACCTGATCGGTGTTGGCTCCGTCAACTGTCACCGTGTCAGACGCATCCGAAGTCGTTGTTGCCAGCGGCACGTCAGCCCGCTGTTCATCACCTCGCCTGGTGATTTCCTCAGCCAGATCCGGCAACCAGTCCCGCAAGGCACCGATGAGAACGTCTCGCGGCATGCTGGCCGTCAGGTTTGTGAGCAGTTGTTTGTCAATCGGTGTTTGCTCGTCGGACTCCAGCTGCTTGAGGATATCTGCAGTTCCGGAATTGGTCAGGGCATGGAACAGCTGTTTCACTTCCCACACCAGATTGCCGACCTGGGTAATCTGCTCAGGCGTCGCCTGGGTCAGGTCAAGCAGGTCCAGCTCATTTGTGTCTGCAAGTATTTTCCGCCCCTTTGCCGTACGACCGATCAGCAGTTTCATCAACGAACTCAGTTCCGCCTCGGACTCATCAGGCCACTTGCCGATGTCGATTTTTTTCTCCCTGAAAGTCGCAACATCGACACCGGGCAGCATGAGCATGGCGACCCCCTTCGGACCCGTTGCCCGTTCTGCGCCGACAATCTGCCCGAGATGACAGGCAGCACAACTCTCGGCGAACGGTTTGACGTTCATGTGTCCTTCCTGAGCGCTCACCGTATGGCAACCGGAACAGGAGTCCGGTGTCGTACCAGCGTTTTCCTTCTTTGCCTTCCACTCGGGGAAATGCTTTTTGAAGTGGCCGGAATGATCGAAATTGACGCGGGTCCTGCGCCTGAACGGGTATTTGTCAAAATCCGGATGATCAGCGTTGAAGCTTTCGAACTGAACCTGGTGACAGGTGTGACATTGCGCATCGGCCATGTCCTTCAGCTTGACGTCTCCGCCCTGGTGTTCCTTGTGACAGGTTGCGCAAAACACACCGTCTTTAAACGTACTGTCGACCGGCAGCACAGCCTTGCGAACCCGGGCCTTGACCGGCAGTGTCGCTGCACTTGCTTGCGCCTTGATCTCTCGCACATAGGCGTCAAGCTTCGACATTTCCAGGCCATGGGGATTGTGTGCAACCTCTTCCCCCATTTTGTGACAGGTCAGACAGGCAGAACTGTCCTTGCGCGGGTTTGCAGTTGCAAACACCGTATGCAGCCAGCCGAACTGCCCCTTGGAAACATTCGAATGGCAATCCGAACATTGCTCAAGCGTGCTATGTGAAGACGTGAGCGGACCTGGCATGAAAAGCTTTGTATCTGCCGCATAACCAATCGTCAGCATGAGCACACCGGTCGTAAATGCGGCAAGCCACCAGGACACGATCTCCCGTTTTGGCATGGGCATCTTCGCTGGGCGTCGAGTGATACCTCGCAGGTTCTTAATTCGTTGCAGGAATTTCATGTCACTGAACTCCCGACGAATAGGCGTACGCAACTGCGACATGCAAAATCGACAAAACAATCAGGGAATAGGTTGCCGGAATGTGCACAAACAACCACGAATGCAGCAATCCCTGCACCGTGTACTGGTGGTCCAGGTCATATTTGGCTGTCACAAGTTCCTTGATCGAAGACAATGTTTTTCTGTCCGGCGCGTTGACCCGGCGTTCCAGGTCCGCAATCTCACTGGTGATCCGCTCCAGCGGCCGCCGTGACCCGCGCAAATGCGCTCTCAGGTTCTGTGGTCTTCTGAAAAAGCCCCGCAGCCGGTTCACATAAAAGTCCGACACTTCAGACGAGCCGTCCGGGGTGACCGTGTCCAGGACAAGGGCATTCACCTCACGGAACAGGTTCAGCCGTGCCGTCGGAATTTTCTCGAAGGTCATCTGCTCGGCATGTTGCTGCTGCAGTTTGCCGGGTATCGAACTGGTCAGATACTGCCCGACAAGCCCACTGACAACGACAAGCGCAAACATGATCCACAAGGCCCATTCAAGCGTGGTTTCAGGGAGTGAGAAACTGGTGTGAAGCAGAAACACGGCAATCACGAAGTATCCCAGGTACACATGCATCTTCAGCCAGGTGGCCGCTCTGCCAAGCGGGCTTGCGGGCAGCTTCTTTCTGATATGGAAAAGCAACTGCACAAACATTGCTGCAGTCAAAATCCAGCCATCGAGAAATCTCGGATCACGCAGTGCAGTGCCATAAAAACTGATCAGCCAGTAGACGGCCACAACAGCACCCAGAGTGACCATAGTATTCCGTGCAACACCAAACATATTGCTTACACGCGTGATTGCCGGTCAGACAATATGTCGATGTCCCGAATATCGATGCGCGTCAAGGCATCATGAGGACACGCCCGCTGGCACGCCGGACCGCCACTCTGCCCGGCACACAGGTCACATTTGGTTGCCTTCAGGTGCGTGCCGCCATCCTCATCGATCAGGATCGCACCATCCGGTCCCGTCACTTCCCTCATCTGTATGTTGTTGTACGGGCAGGCGCTTGAACAGGTCGCACATCCAATGCAGGTATCATCATTGATAACCACCGAACCACTGAATGCGTCGCGATGAATGGCGCCTGTCGGGCAATCGATAAGGCAGACCGGATCTGTGCAGTGCATGCAGGCACTGGTTACCATCAGATTGGCATGGGTACGCCCGGTTCTGACAAATCGCGGGATACCGTCATGAGCCGCAGCGCACGCCCGCACACAATCATCACAGCCCACGCATCGTGTGGTGTCGATAACCATGGCATTGGTTGCGTTGATGAAGCGATTATCGACGACAAAATCCAGAAGGGACAGGTCGCCGTGCGGGGATTGTCCGGGCGCAGGCGCTGCCCCCCTGTTCCGGCGTTTTGATCCAGGCAATATGAACTTGCCGACAATATGCTCAGGTATCCGGATAAGGTCGGTATAGCCAACAGACCGCAGTCCCCGCTCGGCATTGGGGTGACTGCCGAATATCAGACCCTCTTCAATCTCGGCAAGACCGAATACGTCACCACTTTCCAGAAACCCAACCGAAGATTCGTTGTCATGGACTGTTTCAGTGACGCGAGCGAAGCCTGCGCGAATGAGAAACATGTCTTCCAGATAATGCCCTTGCTCAATGATCACCGGCTCCTGTTCGATCATCTGGGCGCTTGGTTGCCGGGTGGCATTTTCGCGTTGATACACGTGGGACCAGTCAAAGCTGCCATGGCGTTCAAAGCTGCATTGCTGTGCAATCGCTACCAGTGTTTCCGGATCGATGTTGGCAAACAACCCGCTTTCTTTCAGTCCGACCTCGACGCTGCGGGCACGATACAACTCTTCGACGCTGGACCGGAATGTATCCGACCAATGCAGCAGTTCGCGTGCACCAGGCCAGGTAATCTCCAGCAGCGCCGTCCGGTCAACGTCAGCGACAGCTGTGTTGCTACGCGGCGTCCGGGTCAGCGCTTCGACCTCACCGAACATCTCGTATCGTCCAAGGCGAACTGTCGGGAACCGGGTTACATTGCTTTCGCTACGCCCGAATTTCCTTTTCAGCAACGGGCTGAGCCAGGCGTTCAGTTGCGGCATCGCTGTTGGTTCACTGGCATGATCGGTCCCGGCATCATCCGATACCCGGACACCGCCGTTCAGCACCACAAATATTGAAGTCTGGTAACTGCCTGCCGCATAAACAATTTCACCACGCGAGCACCATTTAATCGCGCAATCATTGGTTATGATGTCTGCAAGTGACAGATCGTCGGGGAAATCCGCCGGATTGATGTCGCCCAGAATCTGGGAAGACAGGATCAGGTTTACCCAGTCGGGATGAATACGTTCACGACCAAATGCTGCATCCCAACGTTGCGGTCGTCTGACCCAATTTTCCTGCGCCAATATCTTTGTCCCCTGCGATTGCCATGCCCGGCGACGGCACAAACTGGATGTTCCCTGATGGGAAACTTCTTGGTTCTTCGTGAACTTTTCTTTTTAACGCCCTATACGCTTGGAGTGTAGCTTTTCGTATGGTTAATTTTGGGCACTAAGGTGCTGTTGAGAGGCCATAATTTGGCGAAATTGTGTGGCTGCTTCACCCCTGCCGAAGCGGCGCTTTCGACCCGTTATTTGGGTGGTTTGCCTTTGTATTTGCTTTCATTGGGGATCAACGGGTCAACAGCGCCAAATGTACTTCCGTCATACTTTGCGATCAGGGCAAGAGACGTACTGGCAATCCCTTTGGCAGCCGTCAACAGAGCCTTCTTGTTGTTGAGTTTCAGCCCTGCCGAATAACCCAGTTCGACAATTTTGGCGACTTCGCCAGTTTTCGGCAAGGCAGCGGCAACCTTCTTCATTTTCTTGCGTGCCGCGTCGGCGCGCCGAGCCATCCTGAAAGCATACACCTTGCTCTTGGTGGCGACCGCCACTGAACGAAGGGCGGTTTCAAGCTCAACGGCCAGACCCGTGATGTACAGGATACGTTTCCGGCCCGCACCGGCCTGCTTGTTTGTCTTACCCTTTGAATACCACACATTGTGGCGAACCTCGCCCTGCGACCAGGATACCAGCTCAAACGCACTGCCTGCAGGGTGTCCACCGATATTGACCAGTTTTTCCTGGGGAACGACGTGGCAGCTGTAACAATTCTTGGCCAGTTTGTAGATTGCTGAAGGCCGGATCATGCCAAGCTTTTCCGACTTCTTCCATCTCTTGGCTTCTTCGGCCTTGGATTCGGTTTTCTCGGTCTTGCCTGAGAATTCGCTGTGCACTTTTTCCCAGTCCTTGCCTGCGGAATGGCACGACTCACAAGAAATTCCGGCAATCGGTTTTTTCTTCTTTCTTTTGATCTGGGTTGTGAAATGACAGGTCAGGCACAGGCTTTCCGACTTGATGCGCTTGATCTTCATCTTGTTGGCAATCTTGCGGGCTTCCTTGCTGCGCGGCATTTTCTTGAAGGTCGTGGCATGGTGGGTTTTCTTCCAGATCTCGGTGGTTTCCTTGTGGCATTCGGCACAGGCATTCGGCCCCACAATCTTCTTGTGGTTTTGCGGCTTCTTGACCGTTTGAGACGTTGCCGATGCGATTGCAGCCAGCAGAAAAACCATCGCCAGAACGATAACCTTCACGACATGGAACCGTGTCCGGTCATGGCATGTGTCCATGTAATGAAACCCCGAAATTTACTCTCGCCCGATTGCTTCAGGTTTTGACCGGGTCAAAACCTCGCTCCGGACCAACGCGACCCGCTGCAGGCTATTCAGGCAATATGGCGGCAAATTGACTCTAAGACGACTCAGCGAATAACTCCTTGCCCGACGCACGCAAGGAGCTGCCCCGCACCCTCTTGATGTGTGTCAAGGAGTATCACAGGCCAGTACCGCACTGTCTGCAACATTAGGAACACACACCCTGGAGCCACGGCCATGCAACTTGAACACGATCACAGCATTGAGGGCATCAGAACCAGACTGGCTGCGGAGAACCGCCCCAATTACCTGCGTGACTGGGTCTATGGCGGCATTGACGGAGCCATCACCACATTTGCCATTGTTGCAGGTGTCGTGGGTGCCGGCTTGTCGGCCAACATCATTTTGATCCTCGGCCTTGCCAATTTGCTGGCGGATGGTTTCTCGATGGCGGCAAGCAATTACACAGGCACCAAGACCGAGGTTGACGAACTTGCCCGCTACCGCGAAATCGAAAGGCGCCACATCAGGCAGGAGCCTGACGGCGAGCGTGAAGAGATCAGGCAGATCCTGCAGGGCAAGGGTCTTGAAGGCGCCGCACTGGACGATGCCGTCAAGGCGGTGACATCCAGTGAAGAAACCTGGGTCAACACCATGCTGGTTGATGAGTACGGCCTGTCTACCAATCTGCGGTCGCCCCTGAAATCAGGGCTCGCCACCCTGGCCTCATTCGTCCTGTTTGGTTCAATACCGCTGGCGCCATTTCTGCTCGGGCTTGCTGATGCCTTTGTCATCGCACTTGCCATGACGTTTCTGGCGTTCTTCGTGATCGGAACCATCAAGAGCAGATGGTCACTGGCAACATGGTGGCAATCCGGCCTTGAGACACTGGCGATCGGACTGACAGCCTCCGGTCTTGCCTATGGTGTCGGATATCTGGTGAAGGACCTGGCGGCGTAGGATCATGTCTTGTCACCCAGCGCGCTTTTGATTGTAATTGTATAAGCCGCCCGCTTGCCTCAGTGTACACTGAACTGGTTTGTGAACCCGAGGTGCGAAATTGACTGAGCCGAAATCCCCCCGTCTTGCCGTCCTGATAGATGCCGACAATGCGTCATCAAAAATCGCCGATGGACTGTTCGAGGAAATTGCCAAGATAGGCGAAGCCAGCGTCCGGCGGATCTACGGCGACTTCTCAAGCGGCCGCTCGAAAGGCTGGGCGGATCAACTGTCAAAGCACGCCATCATACCCCACCAGCAATTTGCATATACGACCGGTAAAAATGCTTCCGACATTACACTGGTCATAGATGCAATGGACTTGTTGCACAGCGGCAGGTTTGCCGGCTTCTGCCTGGTCTCTTCCGACAGCGATTTCACCCGCCTTGCAGCCCGCATCAGGGAACAGGGCGTTGATGTGTTTGGCTTTGGCGAGCAGAAAACGCCGGAGAGTTTTCGCCAGGCCTGCCGAAGGTTCATCTACACGGAAAACCTGTTGCCCGGCGCATCTGCGGGCGAGGACGAGCCGGATCTGCAAACCTCATCGCTTCAACCGCCCAGTGCAGCAACACCGACCATCAAGAAGGCCATCGAGCAGATCGAGACCGAAGATGGCTGGGTCCCGCTTAGTCAGGTTGGAAATCTGCTTTCCAACCTGTCTTCCGACTTCGACCCCAGAACATTTGGCTCCCGCAAGCTGAGCGATCTTATCAGAAAAACCAATGGCTTCGAGATCGATCATCCGCAGGGCCGAGGCATGCGCATTCGCACCAGGCCTGCAGCAAAAAAATCTCGCAAAGCAAAGAGCAAGAAGCAGGCAGCTTCTTGAGACGGTTGACCGGGTCACAGGCATGCACCGGGACCAGACACACTCAGCATATAGTCCGTTCCAATGCGCCTTCCCGCAGCAATACGGCAAGGACTGGTGATCAGCCGCTTGATCCAACCTCCCAGTAAGCGCATGCACCTCGTTGAACTGATTCAACTTAACACCTCAGACAGGGCAATACCTGAACAGCAATCTTTAACCGTTCAGTCCAGTACTTCAGCAACACCTTGCAACGGGAGAGAACCGACACATTATCTCAATGTCCAGTGCGATATTCTGCCTGCTGTTCAACTCTCAAAAACGAACTTGCTCCTTCTGCATGTGCCGATCTGGCTAAACCGGTTCCCATTCGGTTACACTGGTCGTATTGAATCAACAACTGCCGCAGGCCATATGCTTGATCTACCCAGCCAGCCACTTGCAAAATTCAACACCGGGCCGTTGACGAGAAACAACACGGCGCTGTTTCTTGATCTCGACGGTACGCTCACCGAGATCGTCGACCATCCTGATGCGATAATCATTCCACCGCCTGTGATTCATGCGCTGACGGTATTGCAACGGGCACTTGATGGAGCACTTGCCATCGTGTCCGGTCGCGATCTTCAAGATGTTGAACGCCACCTCGGCAATGGGATTACCTGCATTGCCGGTATTCACGGGCTGCAGCGAAGGGATGCGAGAGGCATGCGCCACGACACCATGGTCGACGAAAGCGCCGTTGCGGCGCTGGCGGCGCTCATCTCAGACGCGATCGCTGCAAGGCCCGGACTGTACATGGAAACCAAGCCCGCGTCTGTCGCGTTACACTACCGTCGCCACCCTGAATTGGAAGACTTCTCCAGGACACTGGCGACAACGGCGGCCGGCAAGATCAAGGGCGCACAAATAGTGCATGGCAAAATGGTCGTAGAAATTAAATTGAACGCGATTCACAAAGGAGACGCAGTGTGTGCATTCATGGAAGAGCCACCATTCCAGGGCCGGGTGCCGATCTATGCCGGCGACGATATCACTGACCAGGATGCTTTCGCAGCGGTAAGGCTCAAGTCGGGTGTCTCAATTGCGGTCGGTGACGATGCAAGAGGTGCTGACTACCGG
>JABDRA010000051.1 GCA_013041995.1 Anderseniella sp.
GAACGACGATAACTTGACCTGCTGGCCGTCCACCAGGGCGTCCGACATCAGATCAAGAACTGTTTTAACCAGATCCGCAGACTCCGTTCGTGAAAGTCCTACTTTGCGATGGACCGCTTCACTCAAATCTGCACGCGTGAGTGTCTTTGTCATTACTCCACCCCCTCGATGGTGTGTTATCCTAACACCCAATTGCCGGGTAGAGTCAATTCCAAGTTTGTATTTAGATCAAGCACTTGCTTTGGGAAAAATACACCCCATTGCAGCAATGGCTCCAGATCTAACGCAACGTCACCAGCGAGCCAGCACCGCGCCCCAGGTAAAGCCACCGCCCATGGCCTCCATGAGCACCAGTTTGTCAGGTTGCAGACGACCGTCTTCGCGGGCCACATCAAGCGCCAGCGGAATTGACGCAGCCGATGTGTTGCCGTGATGGCCGACCGTGATCACCACCTTCTCGGTGGTCAGACCGAAGCGGCGTGCGGTTCCGTCCAGAATACGCTTGTTGGCCTGGTGCGGTACGAACAGGTCAATCTTGTCAGGCTCGACACCTGCCTCTTCAAGCGTCTCTCCCATGACATCGGATATATTGGTGACGGCGTGCTTGAAAACCTCGCGGCCTTCCATGCGCAAGTGACCGACGGTCTGGGTACTCGAGGGCCCGCCATCTACATAGAGCTTGTCACGATAACGACCGTCAGAGCGCAGGCGTGTTGCCAGGATTCCCTTGTCGGGATCATCATCCTTACCGGCAGCGGTGACCACAACCGCACCGGCGCCATCGCCGAACAGCACGCAGGTGCCGCGATCCGTCCAGTCCAGAATACGCGAGAATGTCTCCGCCCCGATAACAAGGACGTTGCGCGCGGAGCCTGCACGTATAAAATTGTCTGCTGTGGTCAGGGCATATACGAAGCCTGAACAAACCGCCTGAACATCAAAGGCAGCGCCTTGCAAAATGCCAAGTTCGCCCTGAACGGTTGCTGCAGTTGCCGGAAAGGTCTGGTCCGGTGTTGACGTCGCCACGATAACCAGGTCGATGTCGGAGGCCGCAATGCCTGACCTGGAAAGCGCCGCTTGAGCCGCCTTGATTGCCAGATGGGAGGTGAACTCACCTTCTGCTGCAATGTGGCGCTGGCGGATGCCGGTCCGTTCGACAATCCATTCATCAGATGTATCGACCATTTCGGCCAGTTCGGCATTGGTCATCACCCGCTGCGGCAAGTAGGATCCGACTGAACGGATTACGGAACGTATCATCTATATTATTTAATCCTGCTCAACTGGCGCGGGCCGCTTCGGCCTGTTCGTCCGTGTGATCGTGATGCTCGTGTGGCGCAAGTTCCATGCCTCTGTCAATTCTATCCACGAGATCATTGGCCACCATGTCAGCTGCACCATGAATGGCAGATGAAAACCCAAATGAATCCGTGCCGCCATGGCTTTTTACCACCACGCCGTTCAGACCCAAAAAAACACCGCCATTGTAAGTGCGCGGATCAAGGCGCTTCTTTAACCGCGAAAACGCACCTTTTGCAAACAAAGCTGCGATTTTACTCACAAAAGTCCGGCTCATTTCCTCACGCAAAACGGCAACAATCTGTTGCGCGGTGCCTTCTGCGGTTTTCAGGGCAATATTGCCACTGAACCCTTCCGTGACAATCACATCGACCTTGCCGGTACCGATGTCGCTTCCCTCGACGAATCCTTCATATTGCAGCGGCAAATCGGCCTCGCGCAGCAACGCCCCGGCCTCCCGAACAGCTTCAACCCCCTTGACCTCCTCGACACCGATGTTCAACAGCCCGACCATCGGCCTCCTGATGCCGAACAAACACCGTGCCATTGCCGCGCCCATGATGGCATTTGACACCAGTTGATCGGCATCCGCACCGACAGTCGCGCCCATATCAAGTACGATGCTGCGGCCTTTCAAAGTCGGCCACATCCCGGCAATGGCTGGCCGGGAGACGCCTTCTGTGGTCTTGAGCAATACTTTGGCCATGGCCATCAGGGCACCGGTGTTGCCGGCGGAAACGGCTGCATGAGCCTCGCCCTGCTTCACCGAATCAATTGCCTGCCACATGCTTGATGTCTTGCGGCCACGCCGGATCGCCTGAGAAGGCTTGTCGTCCATCGCGATCGCCACATCGGTGTGATGCACAACCGAACGGGCTTTGAGCGCCTTCAGGCCATTGAGCTCGGCCATAATCACAGCCTCGTCACCAAACAGAACAAAGCTGAGTTCCGGTCGTGCGGCAAGCGCCTCGGCGGCCCCTTGCAGGACAACCGGCGCTCCGTGATCGCCGCCCATTGCATCAAGCGCAATAATTATGTCTCCGGAATCGCTTTTCAATCCGCATGCCCCTCTTTGTCGAACGTTGCAGGATAGTGGTTTGCGACATGGACACAACAGGTAAGTGTCGATTGTACCATGACCGACTTAGTCGGTGTTCTTGAGCTTCAACTGCTTCAATACGGCAAACGGATTGGCTTTCGACTCACCCGCCAGGGTCTCGGTTGACGATACCGGCAGTTCGGCACCATCCTTTCGCGGATACGGATCAAGTTCCAGGCACAAGGCCTGCACGGCAAATTCACCAAGTTCTATTTCATCGTCGTCGATATAGCCGATGTCATCTTCGTCATGCGACACCACGATCTCAACATCGTCGGCTGCGAGCCTGCCGGTTTTTGCAATGAAAATCTGATCCAGTTGCGCGTGAACAACACTGTCGAAGGGGTCCAGAGTCACCACGCAGGTTTGGGTGATGTTTGCGGTCGCTTCGCCGCGCGCACGGAATCCACCGCGTTTCCAGGGTTGAATATGAAGCGTCGCGGATACCGAGTGCACCGCCTCGACCCCGAATCGCGCTGCGATTGCCTGACACTCTTCAGCAGTCGCAGTAATGGTCTCAGAGGCACCTTCAGGGGCGATTCTGCTGATATCAAACGGGCGGGAAAATTCCAGATCTTCAGTCATGTACTTCTATCGGTTTCAATTGATGCGTGTCACGGGCTCAAGGCCGTCGAGGTTCAGTTTGCCGGCCCGAATGTCAGCCCGGTCCATCAAACCAACGGCGTCATGCATCACTCCGGCGTATTTGGCAAGCAGCTCGGCTGCGTGTGTTCTGTTTTCATCACCTTCGAAAACATTTCTCACCAGAGCCGCGACCAGCGACCCATCGCCTGCAGCACGGGCATTTCCGTAAGCGTTGGCCCTGCCGTAATACACCGTCGCCATTTTCTTGACCCGCTTGCCTACCCCCATATCTCCGACGCCCATTTCGCGCAAGGACCGGTCCATATCGCGAAACAACTCGTCAATCAGCGCCTGGGCAAACAGCTTATCTGCTTCCTCACCGGCCTGCATATGGCACATCACGGCGTCATTGTGCAGTATGATCATGTCGAAGCGGCCATCGAGCGTATCAGGCACGCCAAGCTCGGAATACAATTCCGGTCGCCGTGCCTGTGCCACAATCGCCTCGTAGACGGTTCTGACAGGGTTAAGTTTTTGCGTGCGGGAAAGAATGCTTTTCAGTATCATGCAGGACCAGCTAAACAGAATTTAGAATTTGCAGCCACGCGTGACGTGGCTGAACGATAACCAGCAGCAGGTGTTGCTGCAATTGGCCAGCCGGTTTCAGGTTGGCCGCAACAGAAGTGATACGTTAAGTGCGAACCTTCAAGCCCATTCTCGTCCCTGCATCAAATCGTCTCCGCAAAGCGCTGCTGTGCTCCGGCCTGGTTTTGGCCGCTGCCGCCGTTTTGTCAGGCTGCTCGCGTGACATTGAACACCGCGGCTACCAGGCGCGTGCGCAGGACCTGCAGAAGCTGCGTACTGGCATGACCAAGCAGGAAGTTCGCAGCGCACTGGGCTCCCCGTCAACAACCGCCACTGTCCAACACCAGGGCGACAGCTTCTATTATATTTCGTCGCGGGTGAAAACCAGCGCCTTTCTGGACAATGAAGAGCTTGACCGCCAGATTCTTGCCGTGCGATTCAGCCAGTTCGATCAGGTACAAAGTTTCGGACAATATACACTTCAGGATGGAAACGTCATTGACATGAATTCGCGCGAGACGCCGTCGCGTGGCCGTGAACTGACGATCCTGCAACAGATGTTCGGCAACCTTGGCAACTTCACGCCTAACGACAGCGGTCCACCGGCGCCACAGACAGGTTCCATCGGCCCCCGGGGCTAATCAGACCTACACACAAACTGAAACAAAAAACCCCCGAGCAGTTTTCACACTGCACGGGGATTTGTTTTGTCTGATCGATTTTTCAGAGCAACATGAGTTCAAATGAACCCATGTTGCTCTAACACTTTGAAAGCGATCAGGTTTATGATTTTTGGTTGTCGCAACCAAAAATCATCCTGATCTAGTGCGCCAGGATCGCCAGCAGCAGCAAGGCTACAATGTTGGTGATCTTGATCATCGGGTTGACCGCAGGACCTGCGGTATCCTTGTAAGGATCGCCAACCGTATCACCGGTTACAGATGCCTTATGGGCGTCTGAACCCTTTTCATGCTTGACGCCGTCCTTGTCGACGAAACCGTCTTCGAAGGCTTTCTTGGCATTGTCCCATGCGCCACCGCCGGCAGTCATGGAAACCGCAACGAACAGGCCGTTGACAATCACACCAAGCAGCATGGCACCGAGTGCGGCAAAGCCCTGACTCTTGTCACCGGTGATCGCATACACGAAGTAGAAGCACACAATCGGAGACAGCACTGGCAGCAGCGAAGGCACGATCATTTCCTTGATCGCGGCCCGTGTCAGCATATCAACTGCACGACCATAATCAGGCTTTTCAGTTCCCTTCATGATGCCAGGCTTTTCCTTGAACTGCCTGCGGACTTCTTCAACCACAGCACCGGCAGCGCGACCAACAGCCGTCATGGCGATACCACCAAACAGGTAAGGCAGAAGACCACCAAACAACAGGCCGACAACCACGTATGGGTTGGACAGCGAAAAGTCGACATTGACGCCTTCAAAGAAGCTGCCCGGCGCTGCATTTGCCGCGAAGAACTTGAGGTCTTCGGTGTAGGCGGCAAACAGGACCAGCGCACCGAGGCCCGCTGACCCAATGGCATAGCCCTTGGTAACAGCCTTTGTGGTGTTGCCCACTGCATCCAGTGCATCGGTGGTCTGACGCACTTCGGCCGGCAGGTCAGCCATTTCAGCAATACCGCCGGCATTGTCTGTGACAGGACCGAAGGCATCAAGCGCTACAACCACACCGGCAAGTGCCAGCATGGCAGTCACCGCAATGGCGATACCAAACAGGCCAGCCAACGCAAATGTAGAAATGATGCCACCGATAATGATCAGCGCCGGAATTGCAGTTGCTTCAAGCGAAATGGCCAGACCCTGAATGACATTGGTGCCGTGACCGGAGACCGATGCCTGTGCAATGGAGCGTACAGGGCGATATTCGGTGCCCGTGTAGTACTCTGTTATCCAGATGATCAGGCCGGTTACCACCAGGCCGATAAAGCCGCACCAGAACAGGTTGGCGCCGGTGAAGGTTGTTCCACCTGATGTGGTGAAGACGGTGTCTGCACCCAGCCAACCCCACACGATACCTGCCATGGCGATCGCCGACAGCACCGCGGTGGCGACAAAGCCCTTATAGAGTGCACCCATGATCGAGTTGTTTGCACCCAGCTTTACGAAGAACGTACCGATGATCGAGGTCACAACACATGCCGCGCCGATCAGCATCGGGAACAGCATCAGGTTGATCGCGGCATCGCCAGTGAAGAAGATCGATGCCAGAACCATGGTGGCCACAATCGTAACCGCGTAGGTTTCGAACAGGTCAGCCGCCATGCCGGCACAGTCGCCGACATTATCGCCGACATTGTCGGCAATGGTTGCAGGGTTGCGAGGATCGTCTTCGGGAATGCCGGCTTCAACCTTGCCCACGAGATCGCCACCGACATCTGCACCCTTGGTGAAGATACCGCCACCGAGACGGGCAAAGATCGAAATCAGGGAAGCCCCGAAGCCGAGTGAGACCAGGGCGTCGATCACCACACGGTCGGTTGGCGCATAGCCCATTGGACCGGTCAGTATCTGGAAGTATACCGCGACGCCCAACAAGGCGAGACCCGCGACGAGGAGGCCGGTAATGGCGCCGGACTTGAACGCAATTTCAAGACCGCCTGCCAGGCTCTTTGAGGCAGCCTGTGCGGTTCTGACGTTTGCACGGACGGAAACGTGCATGCCGATAAAGCCTGCAGCCCCTGACAGCACAGCACCGATCAGGAAGCCGATGGCTGCCGTGGCACCAAGCAACAGGAACGCTATGACGAACACCACCGCACCAACGATTGCGATGGTTGTGTATTGACGAGTGAGATAAGCCGTGGCGCCCTCACGAATGGCGCCGGCAATTTCCTGCATGCGGGCATTGCCTGCGTCAGCTGCCAGAACGGACTTGGTAGCCCAGATGGCGTAGACGATAGACAGGATACCGCAGCCTATAATAAGCCAGAGTGTCGAACTCATGGGTGAAATCCTTGCTGTTTATATGACTAAGATCCGGAAAATCTGGAGAGTACCCGCCTGGCTGTGTCAGCATGCACAGTCCCAGGACGGCCCCTGCTCTTTTGATAGAGAATCCCCTCGAATACCCTTTTGCCCGGATCGACCGGGGCGGAACATATTAAAACTCTGTTAATTAGGCAACCGCTTTGGCCAGTTGTTTCAACACTACTATCGGTTAGGTCGATTTGGGCCTAAAAACTGCCATTTCAAAGCCTTTCGTCGTCTTAAATCTGACACGCATGATTTCCTTTGAATTGCAATAATGGCCGTTTGGGTGCGCAATTGCCCTGATCGCACCAAAACCGTGACCCACTTTGCAGCTGGTTTTGGGCCGCTACGGTGAACAAGATCAGTGTATGTGCGGTTGCAAATCGTCATTCAGATGACTCAGCAATTTGCTCCGCCGGACATCTTCACTGCACGGATTTGCGTGCCCTTACGTATTTGCTGTGCGACGGGAATTAAGACTGAGCCATGCCAGCGCCAGCAGACACAATCCGACCATCGGGAACAAGGCCATATTGACCGCGTTCCAGCCAATGGCGTCCAGCAGCTTTCCGGACGTCAGTGATGCCGTTGCCACTGTTGCAAACACGCAGAAATCGTTGACCGCCTGAACCTTGTTTTTCTCGCTGGCGCGATAGCATTCGGTCACCATGGCTGTACCGCCGACATAGCCAAAATTCCAGCCGATGCCGAGCAGCACCAGACCAACTGCAAAGTTCGCGAAGGTGATACCGGTCAATCCGGCAATACCAGCCATGCTCAACAACACCATGCCTGCTGCCAGCACCCGCTCCACGCCAAATCGTGATATCAGGCTACCGGTAAAAAAGCTGGGAACAAACATCGCAAGCGCATGCCACTGTATGACCCAGGCGCTTTGATCAACCGTGAACCCGCAGGCAACCATGGCAATCGGTGTCGACGTCATCACCAGGTTCATCATGCCATAAGCCATCATGCCGGACATGATCGCCACGATCAGCCGCGGCTGGCGCAATATCTCGGACAGGGGCCGTGCATCGGATTTGCTGAGATCCTCGCGTTCGTGAGGAATATTGACGAAACAGATGATGGCCATGGCCACGATTGACAAACCGGCAACGGCGGCGAAGTTACCGGCGAACATAACCGGTTCGAAATAGGACCGGCTGGCAATCACAATCATCGGCCCGAACACGGCCGCTGCTATGCCACCCAGCATCACCCAGGAAATTGCCTTCGGCTTGAACGCCTCCGAAGCCGTATCCGCAGCGGCAAACCGGTAGTAACCGGCAAATGCCTGATACCCGCCCTGCAGAAACGTACCGAGCGAAAACAGCCAGAAATCCCGTACAAATATCGCATAAACGCATAAAACCGCGCCAACAAAGCCAAACATGGCACCGGTCAGAAACCCCGCCTTGCGCCCGACATGGCGCATGAACAAGGAAGCCGGCACCGTGGCAAGGGCGGTTCCGATCACGTAAGTGGAAACCGGCAACGTGGCCAGACTCAAAGATGGCGCAAGCTGTGTGCCCACCAGTCCTGCCGTAATGAAAATATTGATGGCACCCATGCCGTAAAAGGCCTGTGCGAGCGCCAGCACCAGTGCGTTGCGCCGTGCGGCCGTGTCATCAACATGGGAAATATCATCGGAAACTGCTGTCGTCATGTTGGGCACATTGCTGCAGAATTGAGCATGGCGCAAGCCGTGCTGGATGCAACTCTCTTATGCTGATACCAAAGGCCTTGTTGGCAGCGCAAATACGGCGCACAATCATCCCAACTATAAGGGTGAATGCCGAAACCGAGACCAACGGGAGGACATAACCGAATGCAAGTACAGTCTATATTGAATGCCAAGGGAACCGAGGTTACCACCGTGTCACCGGATGCAACCGTACGTGACCTGGCAACGTTGTTGCGCGAAAACAAGATTGGCGCAGTGGTCGTCAGTAGCAACGGAGCATCACTGGAAGGCATCGTCTCAGAGCGCGATATTGTTCGACAACTGACTGATTTCGGACCGAAATTTCTGTCCGTCAAGGTCCGTGAAATCATGACGAGGGATGTCGTAACCTGTTCACCAACCGACACTGTGGACAATTGCATGGAGATAATGACAGGAAGCCGTATCCGCCATCTGCCGGTCGCGGTGGACGGCAAGTTGACCGGCCTTGTGTCCATTGGCGACATCGTCAAGGCGAAGATGGACGAAATCCTGGTCGAAGCAGAATCACTGAAGCAGTATATCGCGTCCGGCTAACGCCACTGACACATTACATGTCTTCGGGACGACGCTTTCGGGCCATGGCATCCAGGCTGGCATTTATGAAGCCCGGCTCACTGCCGGAGAAGAACGCCTGGGCGACTTCGACATATTCGGAAATGGTGACTTTTGGCGGCACGTCTTCCCGGAACATGAGTTCAAACCCGCCTGCCCTCAAGATCGCTCGCGACGTCGCCTCCAGTCTGGCAAGGGTCCACCCTTCGCCCAGACATTCGTTGACTTTCTGATCGATCAGGACCTGATCCTGGACAACGCCCTCAACGATTGCTTTGAGAAAGCCGTAGTCCGCCTCACCGCACTGACCGTCGTCAAACTGGACGCCTATTCTGCCTGAGCCGTAATCAGCCAGTACATCGGCCAGTTCGGTGCCGCCGATGTCCATCTGATACAAAGCCTGCACAGCGCCCAGCCGCGAAGCAGAACGCGCAACACCTGTGCGAGGTTTTGCCTGTTTACCGGCTGGTTTTGTGGAGGTGTCTTTTGCGTCAGTCATCGCGCGCTTCCTGATCAAGCCTGAATTGCATCATCACAAGGCAGGCTTCGGCGGCCCCTGCCCCCTTGTTCATTTCTGAAACATTCGCCCTTGTCATTGCCTGGCCTTCATTTTCAACCGTCTGGATGCCATTGCCGATACATGCACCATCAATGGCCAGGTCCATCAGCCCCCGCGCACTTTCACGGGAGACAATTTCGTAGTGCGTGGTCTCGCCGCGAATGACACATCCAAGCGCGACAAAACCATCATAGTCACCAAATTCATAGGCAATGGAGATAGTGCCCGGTATCTCCAGCGCGCCGGGCACACTGGCAATTTCGATTTCACACCCGGCAGTTTCCAAACGGGCCTTGGCTCCTTCAAGCAACTGGGATGCGATATGCTCGTAATAAGGTGACTGTACGATCAGCACCCTGAATTTCTCAGCCGGTGATGCAGTCCGCATGGGTATAACTTTTGTCATTTGTTGACGCTTTCATAGAGGCGCGCCACGTAGCGGGCCAGCATGTCGATTTCAAGGTTCACCTTGTCACCAGCGCGGGCATTGCCCCAGCTTGTGACCGACAAGGTATGCGGTATCAGGTTGACACCAAAGTTCACTCCATCGACTTGGTTCACCGTCAAAGACGTGCCATCAAGGCAGACAGATCCCTTGGATGCAATGAACCTGGCGAGTTGTTCCGGTGCGCGAAAAACGAACCGGCGACTGTCGCCTTCATCGTCCATCGAGACAATTTCCGCAACCCCGTCGACATGGCCCGATACGATGTGCCCGCCCAGTTCGTCGCCTGCCTTCAGGGCGCGCTCCAGATTGATCC
>JABDRA010000052.1 GCA_013041995.1 Anderseniella sp.
GAGCTGAATGCACTGACTGCGAAACACGATATGCCCGGCAGGTTCGTTGCTCTACCCGGTTACGAATGGTCCGGAAACACATCGCTCGGCGGCGACCGCAATATCTTCTTTCCAACCGATGACCGCATTATCCGCCGCTCGTCGCACGCTCTCATCGATGGTGGCGATGCTCAGGGTACCGATGCATTGACCTGCCGGAAACTTTTCGAAGATCTGGCGGCGAACAAGGAGTGGGATGTCGTTATGTATGCCCACTGCGGGGGGCGTTACGCGGACATTTCCGTTGCCCATGATGGCCGGTTTGAAAAATCAGTCGAAGTGCATTCCTCATGGGGCACTTTTGAATGGATTCTGCATGACGCATTCAAGCTGGGCTATCGCGTCGGGGTTGTCGCCAACTCTGATGGCCACAAGGGACGCCCTGGTGCAAGTTACCCCGGGGCCGGCAAGTTCGGCGCCATTGGCGGCCTGACCTGTTTCGCGATTGACAAACTGGATCGGGACTCCCTGCTGGACTGCATGCGCAAACGCCGACACTACGGCAGCACGGGCGGTGCCAATGGCCGGATGATCATCGACGTGGAAGGGACGTTCAGCGATACCGGCACCGTGTACCACGATGATCCGGCACTGTTTGACGACTCTCGGGGCACTGCCGCGACCAAAGCCTCCATGGGGGATATCGTGCACCTGCCGTCAGGTGAAATGGAATTGAATGTCACTCTGGAAACGACGTCACCGATTGAACGGGTTGATATTTTCAATGGCGTGGAGCTGATTGAGACCGTGCGGCCGTATGGCGATGGCGATTTGGGCGCGCGCATTAGGGTACAGTGGGAAGGTGCGGAGTATCGTGGGCGGTTCCGCGAAGTGATCTGGGACGGCAGCGCCGAAATTTCCGGAAACACCGTAACGGCTAGCACCGCGATCAACTTCCTGAACCGTGACAAGACCCTTGAGCGTGACGGCAACAATCTGTCCTGGAAAGCGCTGACGACCGGAAACTCCGGTGGATTCGAGCTGGTTCTTGAAACCGCGCAAGACGGCACGCTCAAGCTCGATACCCCCCTGATCAAGTTTGAGGCAGCGATCTCGGACATTGGGTTGGAGGACTTGATCCATGACGCATCGGGCGAACTTCCCCGCTTTGTGAAAATCTATCGTCTGCCGGTTGAGAACAACCATCGCAGCTTCAGGTTCAACCGCAAGATTGAGCTGAAAGGTTCGGGCGACAATCCGATCTATGTTCGCTTGACGCAGGAAGACGGCACTCGTGCCTGGACCAGTCCGATCTACGTGTATCGGTGACGAGAGCCACTTATTGTTGAACGGAAGTGCCTGACCGGTTGTCGGCTGCGACAGCTCTCAGAAGTCTCGCGTGCATTTCGTCAATCACCCGGGTCCTTGCGCTGTCGTCGCGGCTGACAAGCCCCAGGTGCCTTACCGGGGCCTGCGGTCCCAGTGACAGGCGCTTCAACGGCAATTGGTTCATGGCAGGGACACAGCTCCTGGGTGCTATGGATACGCCGAGGTTACGCAACACCATGCTGGAGATGGCCTCCAGTCCTTCCAGTTCCATGGTGTCGTTGACCTCAATCTTGTGAGCCTGCAACCATTGTTCAATCATCATGCCGACGACGGCATTTCTGGAAAACCGGATGAATGGATTGTTTTGCAGGAGGTCGACAGGATCGTCGCTTTCGGTTTCGGTAGATGCCAGAAGTTGCATGGGTTCAGCCGCAATGTCTTGCCAGTTCAGCCTGCGGGGCAGCAGGTTGGGTTTGGAAACGATGGCGGCATCCAGGTTTCCCCGCTCAACCTGAAGCATCAATTCATTGGTCAACCCCGGATGAACGCTGACATGCAGGTCGGGAAACTCTTCCTTCAGCATGGCAATTGCTGTGGGCGTGAGCCCTGTCAATGTGGTTGGAACAGCGCCGAGCATCAATTTGCCACGCAATCCGTCATCGCCCAGAACTGACGGCACCAGCGCATCATAGGCAGCCACGACTTCGCGTGCCTTGCTGACAAGTGCCCGCCCGGTGGGCGTCAGCACAGGGGTGCGTCTGGTTCGGTCGAAAACAGCCAGGCCCCATTCTGCTTCCAGGGTTTTCATCTGCTGGCTGACGGCTGCATGGGTTACGAAAACGGCATCGGCTGCCGCACTGAACGTGCCGTTTTCTTCCACGGCGATGAGCGTTCTCAATACGCGAATAGACATGAGCATGGTTTGACGTAATTTTTTCTTTCAGTCCATGTTATATTTTGTCACTTTGTGCAAGGCTGACTTAATAATATGTTTTTGGAACAAAAGATGGGTTGCCAGATTGGTCGCCTGCAACAACGATAGCTGTAGAGTACCAATCACAGCACCGTAAGGGAGAGTTAGATGAAATTTGCCAAAGCTGCTTTTATTGGGGCGATTGCCCTGGGGTTCACTGCCACGGCGGCCCTGGCCGAATATCCTGACCGTCCGATCAACATGGTCATTCCCTACGGTGCAGGCGGTGCAACTGATATTTCTGCCCGCACGATCGCCGAACCGCTTGGCGCTGCTGTCGGCAAACCGCTGGTGATGTCCAATATTACCGGGGCAGGTGGTGCCACCGGATCGGTCGCTGTGCAAAACGCCAAGGCCGATGGCTACACAATGCTGTTTGCGCGTGTCGGTTCGCACTCGGTCAACCCGGCGATGAAAGCGACGTTGCCCTACACGCTGGATGATTTCCGCTTCGTCACCGTCTACGAGATCAACCCGGTCGCCTGTGCAGTGACGCCGGCGTCGGGCATCAAGTCCATGGATGAACTCATTGCCAAGGTGAAGGAAGGCGGCGTTGCCTACAGTTCTTCGGGTGTCGGTTCGCTGTTGCATATTGCAGCTGCCATGGTGCTGAAAGAATTCGGCGTTGAGAAGCCGCTTGAGGCTGCGACCCACATTCCCCAAAAGGGCGGTGGTGCGGCAGCAACTGCCGTTCTGAACGGCACTGCCACATTCCTGTGTACCAACTCATCTGCCCTGGCAAGTTTCGTTTCCAACGGCCAATTGGTGCCGCTGATGGTGACCACATCCACACCGGTCAAGGGATTTGATGCGCCGACCTCGACTGATCTGGGCAAACCGGCCCTGGAGAAACTGGTTGGCTGGACAGGTATCGCCGGGCCGGCTGATCTGCCGGATGACGTTGCCGAAAAGTGGGGAACCTGGATGGCAACCGCGACCGCGGACGAAGGCTTCCGCAGCAAGATGGAAGCGCGCGGTTCGGTTATTGAATTGATGAACCCGAAAGACGCCAACGAATTTATCCGCGGCCAATACGAGGTTTTCCGCGCTCTGGTTGATGAGTTGGGCATGAGAATCGAGGGCTGATCTTCCTCCCGATTGAGCCCGCACAGGCGCCGGACCTTCAAGGCCCGGCGTCTTTTCAAAACCGGAGGCGGCTATGGAAGACAGAAGTATCCAGATACAGCTTGGTATCGGCGCCATAGCTGCATCGGTGTTTCTGATCGCCATTGCCATTCCGTTCTGGGTTTCCAGTCCCAGCAATGTGCGGAACATCATTCTGTCACCGATTTTCTGGCCCAATGTGCTGGCAGCGATTACGGGTCTGATCGGGGTTGGTCTCATCGTCACATCGATTGTCCGGCCGCGACCTGCAACGTCTGCAGCGTCCGATGTAACTGACCGGCCTGCTGCTTTCAGGCGCCTGGCGATCATGGCCGTTATCATGGTTGCGACCGTCCTGGTCATGCCGCGGGTTGGCCTGGTGTGGACTGCGATGGTGACCTTTGTTGCCACGGCATTCCTGGTAAAGACGAAGCATCCGCGAACGGCAATGGTTTGTGCGGTGCTGATCCCGCTGGTCCTGTATGTATTTTTTGCCCATATTGCCGGCGTGGCAATTCCTCAAGGCGACTTTGTGAGGTTGCCATGAGTTTTGTCGACAGCCTGTTCGCCGGCCTGCAACTGGTGGGCAATGTTGAAGCTTTCCTGGCGCTGGCATTAGGTGTCGCCATCGGCGTGATCGGCGGCGCCATCCCCGGCATGTCTGCCACAATGGCGGTTGCCCTGACCTTGCCGTTCACGTTTTCCATGACACCGATTACCGGCATACTGCTTCTGCTCGGGGTCTACAAGGGTGGCATATTCGGCGGATCGATCCCGGCTATTCTGATCAAGACGCCGGGTACACCGGCGTCGTCTGCGACGGTGCTGGACGGCTACCCTATGGCGGAAAAAGGCCAGGCGGGCAAGGCCCTGGGCATGGCGCTGTGGGCCTCGTGCACGGCCGACCTGGTCAGCAATCTTGCGCTGATTTTCTTTGCCGGGTTCCTCGCCTCGTTCGCGCTCAGCTTCGGACCGCCTGAATTCTTCACGCTGATCCTGTTCTCTTTGACCATTATCGCAGGCGTGTCCGGTGAGAGCCTGTTGCGCGGCGGCCTGTCGGCGATGCTGGGCCTGCTGCTGGCGACCATCGGGCTGGACCTTGTCTACGGCACCAACCGTTTCACCTTCGGCAATCCGAACATGATGGGCGGCCTGAACTTCATCGCCGTGCTGATCGGCCTGTTTGCCATTCCTGAAATACTGAGCATGGTCTGGAACCCCAGTTCACATGATGGCGTCACCCGCAGTCTCGGCAAGAACTGGGTGACGTTTGAGGAGTACAAGAAGTCTTTCAAGTCGATTGTCCGGGGCAGTTTCATTGGCGTGTTCCTCGGCTCCATTCCGGGCATTGGCGCAGCGCCGGCTGCATTTCTCTCGTACTCCGAAGCCCGACGCAAGTCGCCCAACAAGGAGAACTTTGGTAACGGTGAAATAGAAGGGGTGGCGGCGTCTGAAGCCGGTAATAACGGTGTCGCGGGCGCGACGCTAATTCCGTTGCTGGCTCTGGGCGTACCGGGC
>JABDRA010000055.1 GCA_013041995.1 Anderseniella sp.
GCCGTGCTGGCTGTTTGCTGCGCGGGATCCGGCCCGGTCTCTCCGGGTGTCAGTGAGCCCTGAGTTTGCGGCGGAGGTGGCAGTGGCAATGGGAGCAGATTTCTCTCGCCACTATTATCTGCCGGCGCCTGCGGAGTTTCCTCCCGCGGCACGATTCTTTCCGGCTCACTGGTATTGCCTGTTCCAAGGATACGGTCATAGATCAGTTTCTTACCCTGGGCCGGCGCTGTGGCGGGCGGGTTTGCATTGGCATCAGGCTCTGCCTTGACCGGCGTTTCAGGTGCATTTATGACCGGAACTTCCGTCGTCGCACCACTGCTTGGGGCTTTTTGCTGGGTGTACCAGTAGATCAGGCCGGCCGCGATTGCTCCAATGGCAAGCAAGGCAAGAACCACCGCGATCAATCCACCCCAGCGGCGAGGCTCGTCCTCTTCATAATCTTCATCGTCATATTCGCGATAGGCCTGGGAATAATCGTTGGCCGTACGACCGCCATATTCCCGCTGGTCATCAAACGGATCGTCGAAATCGGGACGCAATGGTTCATTACGACCCGGCACACCTCGCCCGAGCGGCGCCGCCGGCCGATAGCCGTTGTCTTCAAACAGGTCGTTTTCGCCGGCAGGCGGCGCAAAACGTTGCCCCTGTCCCGGAGCGGCATGGGGAACCGGCGGCCGCGGCGCTGCATATCCGCCACGCCCATAAGGATCAGCACCTTGAGGCTGGTATCCCTGAGGCGGCTGCGGACGCGGCGCGGGTGGCTGTTGCGAATACCCGGGCCCCGCAGGCCTGTAAGACGACGGGGGTTGATGCGGTTGTGCATGCGGTTGTTGCGGTGGCTGGCCATAAGGAGGCTGGCTGTACGGCGACTGAGGTGGCGCGAACTGTCCGGGCCTTGGCGGTGGCCCGCCTACGCCCGGTGCCCTGACCGGCTGCAACTGGTTGCCACGTGGCGCAGGCGCAACCGGGCGTTGCGGGATCGAGGCAGCAGGTACCGGCGCTGGCGCTGGCGCTGGAGATGACAATGCCGGTTTGGCCGGCGCAGCGGCAGGTGCCGGTTTGGCCGGCGCAACGGCCGGTTTCGGCGCCGGCGCAGATTCCGCGCGTGCGCTTTCAACTTCCTGCTTGGCGAAAGAAAACTTGTCCAGGCCGGGAGAGGTACTGCGTTTTTTCACTGCCTCTTCAGCTGCGGCACGATGCTGGCGTAAGCGTTCTGCAAACGCATCATCTTTTGCGCCACCAGTCGCCTGAGGCCGTTCGGAGGCCGGTTTTGGCTTTTCAGCACCTGCCGCACCTTGGGCCGGTGCGGGTTTTGAACGCACAGGCGCCTTGGCGGCAGACCCCGGGCGCGGAGCCATCGGAGCGGGCTTTGCAACCACTTTCGCATCACTGCGCGCAACGGGTTTTGCAGGCGCTTGTGCCGTTGTCGACGGCGCTTCCGGCTTGGAAGCGCTGTCGTCTGTTATACCGAGCCGGTCGCGCCAACTACCGCGATTACCTGGCTTACTATTTGATTCCTGATCCATCCGGTTCCCATCAAACCCTTACATCTCATCGACAGGTCTTACGCCCAAGATGCTAAGTCCGCTAGATAAAGTATAGCGGATCATTTGCAACAAGGCGAGACGTGCCTGTGTAAGATGCACCTGTTTAGGCAAAATAAACCTTAATTGCGGCTGATCTTTGCCCTTGTTGTAATACGAATGAAATTCCGCAGCAATTTCATATAGATAGAATGCCAACCTATGTGGTTCACGATTTATCGCAGCTAATTCGATGGCACGAGGCCATCCAGCAATCAGGCTGATGATTCGCTGTTCGGTCTCATCATCAAGCAGGAGAAGTGATTCTTCAGGGACATTCGACACGTCTGTAGCGGCATCTCCAACCTCGATTTTCGCCTTCGCAAAAGCTGATCCAATGCGCGCGTGGGCATACTGAACATACCAAACAGGGTTATCGCGTGACTGTTCTGTGACTTTCTGGAAATCGAAGTCCAGTGGCGCGTCATTCTTGCGTGTCAACATCATGAAACGCAGGACATCGGAACCCACTTCATCAACGACTTCACGCAGAGTTACGAATTCACCTGCGCGTTTGGACATCTTTACCGGCTCCCCAGCCCGAAAAAGCCGCACAAGCTGACACAACAATACGTCCGCGCTTGCGTTTCCTTGTGAAAGCGCCTTGGTAACTGCTTGCAATCGTTTGACATATCCGCCGTGATCAGCGCCCAGAATGAATACCAGTTCACTGAAGCCGCGATTTATCTTGTCGCGGGCATAGGCGACGTCTGCCGCAAAATAGGTGAATGCTCCATCTGATTTCATCAACGGGCGGTCGATATCATCACCGAATTCAGTAGCACGGAACAGGGTTTGCTCGCGGTCTTCCCAACCTTCAGGCAACTGGCCCTTCGGTGGTGGCAGGCGACCTTCGTAAACCAGACCGGCGTCCCGCATGGTCTGAACTGTCTCGGCTATCTTACCGGTTTCATGCAGAATTCTCTCAGAAAAGAATACCTCCTGATGAATATTCAAAGCTGCCAGATCTTCGCGGATCAAATCCATCATTGCCGCTATTGCGCGATCCTTGACCAACTCCTGGCGCTCGGCCTTATCCATAGTCTTGAGCCCGGCGCCGAATTCCTGCGCCAGTTGTTTGCCGATCGGCACAAGGTAATCACCCGGGTACAGGCCGGCAGGAATATCGCCAATGTCTTCGCCGAGCGCTTGACGATAGCGCAGGAACACACTGTCGCCGAGTGTGTCAATCTGGCTTCCGGCATCGTTTATGTAGTATTCCCGCGTGACCTCGTGACCGGTCATTTCGAGAAGATTGGCGAGAGCATCACCGAATACCGCGCCCCTGCAATGGCCGACGTGCAGCGGGCCGGTGGGATTGGCCGACACATATTCCACATTGACCAAGCGGCCCTGGCCCATCGCTGAATCTGCAAATTTTTCACCTGCGGCCAGAACAGAACGCATAAAGCCCGGCCAGAAAGTCTTGGAGATACGCAAATTCACGAAACCCGGACCTGCAACCTCTGCTGACGCCACATCGGCGTGTTCTGCCAGCGCAGTGCACAGGCTGGCTGCTATGTCGCGTGGCACCTTGCCAGCAGGCTTGGCCAGCACCATGGCTGCATTTGTGGTAACATCGCCATGAGCAGGATCACGTGGCGGTTCGACGACAACTCTGGATGTATCCATGTCGCCAGGCAGCAGGCCGTCTCCTGCAAGCCGGGTCAATGCATCATCAACAATAGTCTTGATATGACTGAAAGGGTTCATGTTATCCGGGATATACTAAAAAACCATTTATTGACGCTTTTGACGGAGTCAATCACAGCCACTCTGGCTGGCGCGGGGCTTAACGGAAAAGCGGATCAAGGTCAAACAACCGCTTGTGTTCATCAAGAGCATAACGGTCTGTCATACCGGCTATAAAGTCGCATACCTGACGGGCCTGACGGCTGTCTCCGCGCGAATAGCCCTGTTCCTGCCAGTCCGCCGGCAGTTGAGCAGGATCGCTGCTGTAGGCCTCGAACAACTCCCTGACCACACGACGGGCGCGGTGCATGATCGCTATGACCTTATCGTGCTGGTACATGTGTTTCGCCAGAAATGCCTGAAGTTGTGCATTGTCCTGTTGCATTTGGGCCGTGAAGCCAACGATTGCCAACCTGGATTTGCGTACAGCATCTGCACTGGCGACATTGTTGGCTTCCGCATTTACCCGTGTTTGCGCTATCACATCAAAAATCATCCAGGAAATCACGCGCCGGACGGTCTCGTGGATAAGGCGATGCCGGTCGATATCGGGCCACATATCTTCGACTTCGCGGATCGCCTTGCCGGCAATTGGTACGTCGAGGAGGGCTTTCACATCGAACAACCCTGCCCTCAACCCGTCATCGATATCATGAGCATTGTAGGCAATATCGTCAGAAATGGCAGCAATCTGTGCTTCAGCAGAGGCGTAACTGTCCAGGTGCAAGTCGTGATTTTCAGCAATCTCGACAATTGCATGTGGCAGGCCGTGTTTTGCATACCGTCCTGCCGGGTTGCCCGCAGCATCCAGCACAGGCCCGTTATGCTTAGCCAGGCCTTCCAGTGTCTCCCAGGTCAGGTTCAAACCGTCAAAACCGGCGTATCGTCGTTCAAGCCTGGTCACTATGCGAAGTGCCTGGGCATTATGGTCAAATCCGCCGTGATCGGACATGCAG
>JABDRA010000056.1 GCA_013041995.1 Anderseniella sp.
GCCGTGCTGAGCCTGATTGCAACCGCAGCGATTGTGCTTGTCATCTATGCAACGCGTGCTGCGATGGAGGTAAACCGGGAGGTTATCGAGGTCCTGTATCTGGCGGGTGCTCGTGACAGCTTCATCGCGCGCGAGGTCCTGTGGCGCTTCTGCCTCACCGGACTGAAAGCCGGTCTCATTGGATCCATGTTGGGATTTTGCACCTTTGTTGTCCTGGGTTTGGGCAGTGGCCGGCTGTCGGAACCGGTCCAGGCGTTTCTGTATCACCCGTTCGATACCAGCAGCGCGAATTACGCCGCCTTTATTGTCGTGCCGGTTGTTGCTACAGTGATCTCACTTATCACGGCGCGTATTTCCATATCACGGGTCTTGAAGGCCATGTTCTGACACGGCATAAACCTGTGCTGCACCGTGTAAGACCGTGGAGCAGCAAGGCTAGATCAGTATGGTTTTTGATTGAACCAATCAAAAACCATACTGATCGTTGTTAAAGTGCTAGAGCAACTTTATGGGTTCTATTGAACCCATGTCGCTCTAGAGTGTTATTTCACCCGGTGATGTTTTTTATGTCTGACCCGTCCGGCAAATCCAGCACTGAGACGCATCTTCCCGATGCGCAGTCCAAACCCACCAGCGGCTGGTGGATTGGACTGGGTATTGTCTTGTGTGTGCTTGTTGTCGCGACCGCAGGGTTCGCGTCATTTGCGGAAAATTCACGCAAAATAGTCAGGCCGGCAAACCTGTCGGTAGATGGAATAGTGGTCCTGACCGGCGGCCCGGAGCGTATTCCCGCAGCGGTTCGCCTGCTTGAACAGAAAACTGCCAAACGCCTGTTGATTTCCGGCGTGTACCCGGCAACCACGGCCCGGCAGTTGAGCCAGATTACCCAGGCCGAGTCCAGCCTGTTCAAATGCTGCGTAGACCTGGACAAACGCGCTCCCGATACCCGCGGCAATGCGGCAGAAGCAGCAAATTGGGCGACCCGGCACAAGTTCAGAAAGATTGCGGTCGTGACCAGCGACTATCATATTCTGCGGGCCATCGTCGAATTCTCGCGGGCCATGCCGGATGTCGAACTTGTGGCCTATCCGATTGCCAGCAGTGATGCCAAGACCCCTGCACTGTCGTTTGCGATGCTGCGCCTGTGGATCAATGAATATGTCAAATACCTGCTTGCTCGGATACTCTAACATGGTCGAAGCGATCCGGTTGCGGTAAGGGAGATTTGGGTGTGTTGGTGTTTCGGTCCTTACTGTTCAATCTGGTTTTCTATATCAATCTCGTCTTGTTTCTGGTGCTTGGCTTCTGGTTTATGTTTACACCAAGAAGCTGTTCCATAGCCGCCCTGAAAGTTTGGGCAAGTTCGTCACTTTGGTGGATGAAGCTGATCACCGGCACCACCATGGAAGTTCGCGGCTGTGAGCATATTCCGCAGAAAGGTGGCCTGCTCGCCGGCAAGCACCAGTCTGCCTGGGATATATTCGCCCTGCTTCCCCTGTTGGCAGACCCGGCCCTGGTGCTGAAACGCGAACTGACCTTCATTCCGGTGTTCGGCTGGTTCTGTCTCAAGTTCAAGATGATCTCGGTGGACCGGTCGGCAGGTCCGTCCGCATTGAAGAAGATGATTGGGGATGCAAGACAGGCGATTGCTGCAGGCCGCCAGGTTCTCATATTTCCGGAAGGCACGCGAATGGCGCCGGACGCAGAGCCGAACCACAAGCCCGGCGCAACGGCTCTCTACACGCAACTGGGTGTGCCATGCACGCCATTTGCGCTGAATTCCGGCTTGTACTGGCCAAGACGCCGGTTCATCCGGCGGCCAGGCACGATCATCGTAGAGTTTCTGCCGCCGATCGAAGCCGGCCTGGCCCGCAAGGTGTTTTCAGCCCGCCTGCAGGAAGTCGTTGAAGAGGCAACCAGCCGGCTGGTCGCCGAAGGCCGATCCGGTTAATCGATTGGCAATGCCTTTTGGGTAGAACAAACCATGAAAATGTGTGATGATATTGCGTTCAAAACACCAGTTGTGAGCAACCATTGTGGCTACAGACACTGCACTTGACCCGATTTCCCGCGAAATCTGGGACATGAAGTACCGCTTCAAGTCTCCGGACGGCTCTCCTGTGGATCAAACGGTAGACGATACCTGGGCCCGTGTTGCCAAGGCACTGGCGGCACCTGAAAAGCCAAAGCTGAGAGCACGCTGGGAAAAAGCCTTTGCCGAGGTCATGTCCGGCTACAAGTTTTTGCCGGCAGGCCGTATCATCGCCGGTGCCGGCACTGACCGCACGGTGACGCTGTTCAACTGCTTCGTCATGGGCACCATCGGCGATGACATGGGCGCGATCTTCAATGGATTGCGCGAGGCTGCGCTGACCATGCAGCAAGGCGGTGGCATTGGCCATGACTTCTCTACCCTGCGCCCCGAGGGTGCGCCGGTCAAAGGCGTTGGCGCAGATGCGTCCGGTCCGTTGAGTTTCATGGATGTGTGGGACGCCATGTGCCGCACCATCATGTCGGCAGGCTCGCGGCGCGGCGCCATGATGGCCACCATGCGGTGTGATCATCCCGATATAGAGGATTTCATCACGGCAAAGCAGGAGGCACAACGCCTGCGCATGTTCAACCTGTCCGTGCTGGTCACCGATCCGTTCATGGCGGCTGTAAAGGCCGACGAGGACTGGCCGCTGGTATTTGACGGGACTGTTTTCAAAACCGTCCGGGCCCGTGACCTATGGAACCGGATCATGCAGGCAACTTATGCCTATGCCGAACCCGGGGTGATTTTCATTGACCGGATAAATGCACGCAACAATCTGTCCTACTGCGAGACCATTCATGCCACCAATCCATGCGGTGAACAACCGCTGCCGCCCTATGGCGCCTGCCTGCTCGGCTCAATCAATCTTGCCTGCCTGGTGACGTCACCGTTTTCCGATGCAGCGCACCTGGACATGAAAGAGGTTGGACGCATAACCGGCATCGCCGTGCGCATGCTGGACAATGTGGTGGATGTTTCCAATTACCCGCTGGAAGCTCAGGCTGCCGAAGCCCGCGCCAAGCGGCGCATCGGCCTCGGTGTCACCGGGCTGGCCAATGCACTTGCCATGTGCGGGCTGCGCTATGGATCTGACGAGGCGGCAAGTGCTGCAAAAAACTGGATGCAGGCAATCGAGCGCGCCGCTTATCTGGCTAGCTCCCACCTTGCAGCCGAAAAGGGCTCTTTCCCGCTGTTCGATGTTGAAGAGTTTCTGGCTTCAGGCCATGTCCGCGACCTTGATGACGAGATACGCGACGCGATCCGCAACAACGGCATCCGCAATGCACTTCTGACATCCATTGCGCCGACCGGCACCATATCCCTGTTCGCCGGCAATGTGTCATCCGGCGTCGAGCCTGTATTTTCACTGAATTACAACCGCAAGGTCCTGCAACCGGACGGCAGCCATCGTATCGAGCAGGTTGAAGACTATGCGCTGCGGGCGTTTCGTGCCACTGGCGGTAACGAAACAGATCTGCCCGACGCATTCGTGACCACGGCAGACCTGTCACCGCACGAGCACCTGGTCATGCAGGCAGCCCTGCAGGCCCATGTCGACAGTTCCATTTCCAAGACCGTCAACTGCCCGGAAGATATCTCGTTCGAAGACTTCAGCAGTGTCTATATGGAAGCCTGGGAACTCGGACTGAAGGGATGCACAACCTACAGGCCCAACGAGATCACGGGATCGGTGCTGTCTGAGACGTCGGCCGATGAGGCATCAGAAGCACAAGCTGCTCTGCCGCTGGAAGCACCCGCCGCGCCGGTCGGCCACACCGAAGCCGGCATTTTCTACATGCGCCAGCCACTCGACCGGGATCCGATACTTCCCGGTTTCACCTACAAGCTGAAATGGGGTGACAGCGATCACGCCATCTATATCACGCTCAACGACATCATCGAGAATGAGCGCAGGCGGCCTTTTGAAATCTTCATCAATTCAAAGAACATGGAGCACTATGCCTGGACCGTTGCCCTGACCCGCATGATCTCCGCCGTATTCAGGCGCGGTGGCGATGTGTCCTTTGTCGTCGAGGAATTGAAAGCGGTGTTCGACCCGCGCGGCGGCCACTGGATGGAGGGCCGCTATGTCCCTTCGCTGCTGGCTGCTATTGGCGGTGTGATAGAAAAGCACATGCTGGCAACCGGCTTCCTGAAAGATGTAAAAAACCTGTCAGGTACTGATCCGGCAACGCTCGACGCTGAACGACTGGCAGTGGGCGACAATATGAGGCCGACCGGTCCGCAATGCCCCAAATGCAATGAGTTTTCCCTGGTTTTTCAGGAAGGATGTGCCGCCTGCATGTCCTGCGGTTATTCCAAATGTGGCTGATCGAACGTTTTTCATCTTGACCTGAATTGTTTTTTGTTCTACTTTTGTTCTCATCAAGAGAACAGGAGAAAGACCATGGGATTTAGCGCAAGTGCCGAGCTGGAAAACGAATTCAGTGACAGGTTCTGGTTCTGGACCGGACTGTCCGGCAAGCGTTACATCCATTCGGTCTACAGCACCGAAAACTGCCCGCCTTTGCCAGGTGCCATTTATGTAATGGTGCGCCGGCTTGAAAGCGGCGCACGGGTACCGGTTCGCATGGGGCGGTTCTCACCCTTGTGGGATTTCCCGTTGCCGAGCGAAATGACCGACGGTGCCTGTGAAATTCACGTGCACCTGCTGGCCGGTGACGAAAGCCAGACCTTGTGTGTTTATGACGATCTCGCTGCATCCCTTGAACTGGATGCAGCAGATGCACCGGCTATTTGCCGCCCATTACCTGCACGCGATACTGGCCGTTTTGTTCAGCCTGTATTGCCGTTGTTTTCAGACATGGCTGCCTAGGGTCAAGACCCATTAATCTTATCTAGGGCGTGATCCACCTAATTCAGAACATTCGAAGGAACCAAGTCAGCTCACTCGGCCAGGTGCAAAGTGCAGCGCGATGGAAGCATCGGGCGAGCTTTGCAACAACGCCGATGGGTTGATTTGGACCAGCGAAAGTAAGTTTTTCACGCCCGCTGGCTTCGGGCAAGCGTCAGCACCTCCGAAAGATGCCTGTCCTTGAATCCCAGCTCTTCGATATGGTCCAGGGTTGAGGCGATATAGTCAATGCACGGTCCACCCTTGCCGTGCCCCTGCAGGACATACGGCAACAGATCTTGCGCTGATCTCTTGCCGGCATATTGCACGTGATCCTGATCAACCAGATATACCAGTGCATTCACCCTGTGAGGCGACCCGTCACGGTCAACCAGCATGTCCCGCCAGCGTTCCTTGTAGATCATCGTCACCTGTTCGCGCTCGCGCAGGTAGGCAATCGTGTCATCCCGCCTGCTGGCGGCCACACGATATCCGATACCTCTGCACGACCCCCCGCGATCAAGTCCGAGCACCATGCCGGGCTTGTCCGGCGTACCGCGATGTACATGTGAATAGATACACAGCCGACGATGAACGCCATGCATGACGGCACCGCTGCGCTCCTCGAACTCAAACCCCGGCCGCCACATCAGCGACCCGTAACCAAAAACCCAAAAATCCACGCTCATTTGCTTACCAAATATTTATCCAATTGAGTGCATAGCAGACCCAATGTTTCCGCTACAGCAAACGTCATGATAAATTGACAGAGAATCAAACGTTCAACCACATGATACCAAAGGAAGTGATTATTGACTGCTTTGGTATCAATCTCCCGGTCCAGGCATCATGAACAATCCCCTTGAGATCAAACGCACCTCTCCACTGAAGATGATGGCTCCGCTAATTGTGTTTTTATGCATTGCACTGGCCTGGAGTGTTTACTGGTATATTGCCCTGGGCAAGGCCAAGCAGAAACTGGCGACACTGGAAGCGACCCATATCAGTTTGAAATGCAGCGAACGCAGCTGGGGCGGCTATCCGTTTCGCATTCATTTTGATTGTGCAGGCGTAAGCGCGGAGCTGGCCGGTAGCGCCATAACAGCCGATAAACTGCGCCTGATCGGACAGGCCTGGAACCCGAGCCATATCATCGGCGCTCTGTTTGGCCCGGTCACCATAGACAATGTCAAAATTTCCGGCGACCCGATCCGGTTCAGCCACCGCGTCAAGAACGGCAAGCTGGCTCTTGCCTCGTTGCTCGCCGAAAACCAGACAATTGTCACCACCGACGACAAACAGCTAACCGTCGCCAAAACCGAAGCCCATCTTCGCCCCACAACCGACACTGACCGGTTCGACCTCGCCATCACCTTGTCTGCACTGTCCACCGAAAAGGCGCAGCTTGATAGCTTCATGATCACCGGAACCGTCGCCGATGAAGTACCCAGGGAAGGAAACTTCAACCTCCTGTCGGAGCCATCGGAATACCTCGACGCCATATGGATCGTGCAATATCTGTCAGATCTGGGTGATACTGAAATGAACGCTGCCCAGGCGGTAATCACCCCATTGCTGAAAGCCAACGACAACAAGCTGCCAATCCAGCTGAAGGATCAAATCTGGTATTGGGGACCATTCCCCGTAACCAAGTCAGATTAGGATTTTACGTCTTCGCTGTGATCCTTGCTGCCCGGAGAAACTCCCGGATCGCCGTGCTGACCACTGCGACCGAAATCCGGTTCGCCGGTGTCCTGGCCAGCCTCGATAATACGCTGGCGAATACCCCGAGCCCGGGTGAATGTATCAAACAGCATGTCGCCGTCGCCCCAGCGGATCGCTCTTTGCAAGGCCGACATGTCTTCCGAAAACCGCCCCAGCATTTCCAGCACAGCCTGTTTGTTATTCAGATAAATATCCCGCCACATGGTGGGGTC
>JABDRA010000060.1 GCA_013041995.1 Anderseniella sp.
CCTCTTCCGCACCGGCAGCGTCACCGGCATCTGCCAGCTTCGTCAGCGCTGCAACGTCCGGCGCAAGTTCACTCAATGCATCGGTCGTCTCGAGAATCTCCACGATTGCGGTCACCGGCTTGTAGGATTGGTCAGTGTTGCGCCGGTAGGTCGTACGGGCTTTCTTGTCGGCATTCAGCAGCAGTTTGAATGCCTTGTTTTTCTCTTCCCAGTCCGCCGGTATCTCGGCTTTAAGGCGTTCGACTTCAGCCATGTCCTTGTCAATCCTGGCCTGCAGGCGTTCACGCGCTGCCTTGGCGGCATCATCATCACCGCGCGTCCGGCTCAGCGAGGTGCGCAGCAGTTTCACTTCCTCTTGCGCCTTGCGGATATCACGCTGAATTTGCCGCACCTGGACATGCAGGGGCGAGTAGGCCGGAACTGCCTGTTTGAGGGCCACTTCGGTGGCCTTGATATCGTCCAGCAGCTTGAAGGTGTTTTCGGCCTTGGCAAGGCTGTCGCCGAACGATTTGGCCAGCTTGGGCGGCAGGTTCGACACGTTGAGATTCTTCGCTTCACCTATGGCTGACCTGATGCGGTCCCCACCGCTCTGGAACTGCGTAAACACTGTTTCTTCGATACAGGTCTGCAGTTTCGGATTGATCGGCGGCGGGGCCTGCTCGCCCAGCAATGACAGTCTGGTCGGCAGGTAATTCACCAGGCTCGGGAAGTACCCGACAATGCTGAGGGCAAGCAACTGCAACCCGATAAACGGCACGACGCCCTTGTAGATTGACGTGGTTTTCACTGCGGCCGGCGCCACTCCGCGCAGGTAGAACAGCGCGAAGCCGAACGGCGGGGTCAGGAACGACGTCTGGATGTTCAGGCCGATCATCACACCAAGCCAGACGGCAGTGATGTTCGCCTGCGGATCAGCCAGCAGGATTGGCGACACGATCGGCACCACCACCACGGCGATCTCGATAAAGTCGAGGAAGAAACCAAGCAGGAAGATCACCGCCATCACGATGATGAACTGGGTCCAGAAACCGCCCGGCAGGCTGGTCAGAAACTCCTTCACCAGCTCTTCACCGCCAAAGGCGCGGAACGCTGCCGTCAACATCGCCGCGCCCAGCAGAATGATGAACACAAGGGACGTCGTCTTGGCTGTATCAAGCATCACACCGCGCAGCGTATTGTCAATCTGCAGAGCGCGTTTGCCGCTCCACAACAGCGCAATGATCAGGGCACCAAGCGCCACGACCCCGAGGCCGATCCCCAGGGCATCGGTCGAGGTCTGAATGTTCTTCACGTTCATATTGAATTGCGATGACAATATGAAAATGCAGACAACAGCGGTCATGGCGATTATGGCTGGCCAGTAGGCGCGCGGCTGGCCTTCCTTGAGCCTGTAGCCTGCCATGATCAGGGCACCGGCAGCGCCAATGGCACCGGCCTGGTTCACCGTGGCAACGCCGGCAATGATGGATCCCAGCACGATGAAGATCAGCACCAGCGGCGGCACCAGCGTGAGCATTGCCTTGGCAATCAGGGTGCGGTCATAGCCCCCTTCCAGCGGCACTGCGGGAGCCAGCTTCGGTTTAATCAGCGCCAGTACCATAATGAACGTCATGTACAATCCGACCAGCACCAGGCCCGGAATGAATGCACCAAGGAACATGTCTCCCGCACTGGTTGATGTAACCGCGAACTCGGACGGCATCGAGAACTCGCCCGTCGTTGCCTTGTACAATGCCTTGCGCGTCGTATCTGCCTGATCGACTGCGCTGGCAAGCTGATCCGCCAGAATGATCAGCACGATGGATGGCGGAATGATCTGCCCCAATGTGCCTGAGGCTGCGATTGTGCCGGTGGCAAGCGGATGCGAGTAATTGTTGCGCATCATCACCGGCAGTGAGATCAGGCCCATGGCCACAACCGTTGCGCCCAGAATGCCTGTGGTAGCCGCCAGAAGCGCGCCAACGAATACCACCGATATGCCGAGACCGCCCGGTATCGGGCCGAACAACTGAGCCATGGTAACCAGCAGGTCTTCTGCGATTTTCGAGCGCTGCAGCATGATGCCCATGAACACGAACAGCGGAATGGCAATCAGCGTATCTCGCTCAACCTCCCAGTAAATGCCCCGGAAATTGGTAACCCCTGCACTCAACCACTGCGACGGTGAGCCTTGTGCGAAATAGGCCGCGCTGTCACCGGCAAACAGATAGCCTGAGACCGCGGCTGCACTGATGGTGAGAATGGCGGCACCGGGCAGCGCGAAAGCCACCGGATAGCCTGAGCCAAGCGCCGTTGCCATGACCAGCACAAGCATTGCAAGAAAGAAAAGTTCCATATCCGAATTGCCCTCAAAGCACTAGATCAGGTTTGTCTGGTCACCTGGACCCAGTCTACCCTAATCCCGTCAGTTCAGTGTCCGCCGGCTTCAGCGACCTTGCGCTTGCCGGGTTCATTACGTTGATCAGCCACCGCATCCAGCAGGTAGCCGGCAAACTGCACCATCATCGTCACGGCGAAAACCGCCAGAAAACCTGCCATCATGTATTTCACATACATGCCAAAGCCCGATTGTGAGACTTCGAAATTGAGCAATGGCGAGTTGATCACGCTGGCTTTGCCTTCCATGCCGAAAAACAGAACTGCAAAGCACAAACTCATGCCCAGCAAGATCGATCCGACATGGTTGACGATGCCTTTGGTCCTGGTGGTGAACCCCGCATAAAGCACGTCCACCCGGACATGGCCTTCCTCAATCAGCGTATAGGCACTGGCAAACAGAAACAGGGCGGCGTACCAGAACCGCACGAGATCACCCATATAGGCTTGCTCATAGGAGAAAATGAACCGGGTGAACACGATCATCAGTTCTGCGACCACCACCAGCAAAGTCAGCCATATGAATCCCAAGGTCCGCGTGAAAGCTGCAATGACGAAGGAGACCACCAACAAGGGAACGTGCACCCAAAGTCCCCGAAATACAGGTCTGCCAAGCTCGGCGGTTAAACTGCTGCCAACTACGCTCTCAAGAAAGCCTTCGACGCGCAAAAATGAAATGAACGCATCGGCCAGCCCGACCAGCAGCACCGAGAAAAACGCCCAGCGAATGATATAGGCTGTCACCCCGTAAAGCCGGTTGGCGTCATCACGCAACGGCAGCTGTGGCGATCTGCGCACATACCATATGGCGCCGGCCAGCCCCACGGCGTAAAGCGCGACCTGAAACCAGGCAAGTGCTCCGCCTCCGGAAGAAACCGAAGTGGCGCCCGGCCAGTTGAACCAGTAGGTCAGAAAATTGTTAAAGAGAAAAACGAACATCAAAAATGTGACGGCCCATGAAAACATCCGCCAGCCGAGCGTCGATATCGACGCCTTATATGTTTGATCGCTCACAGTCGGCACCCACCCTTGATTACCTCAGCAAAACCCTCATCACCAGGGTCTGGACCCTGAACGCTTTTCACCTCTTTTCGGGTTTCTCGGCGTAACGGGTGGAACAGGAATTCCTGTCCCACCCACGTCGTTGATTGTCAGACCTAAAGGCCTGATTACAGGCCCAGAACGCGGTTGCGCTGCTGGAAGTATGCCTGTTCAGACAGCTTCATCCAGCCGCCAACATCGCTACGCGCTGCAACAAAGCTTTCGTGCGTGCGCTTGGCCAGGTCGGAATGTGCAACCGTCTCAACGAACACTTCTTCAGCAGCCGTGCCGAAGCTGTCATAGATGTCGTCATTGAATTCACGCAGTTCGACACCGTTTTCCTTGATCAGCTTGGTCAGGAAGGTACCGTTGTTTGCGTTGTACTCGGACATCGAGAATGTGTGCTCTTCGCCACATGCAGCCCTGATGATTTCCTGATCGGTCTTGCCGAGGTCGGACCACCACTTTTCGTTCATGCCGAGAGACAGCGTTGAGCCGGCTTCATGCATGCCCGGGTAGTAGTAGTATTTGGCGGCTTCGTAGAACTTCATGAAGTAGTCGTTCCAGGGTCCAACCCACTCGGTTGCATCAATTGCGCCGGAGACAAGGTTTTCATAAATCTGGCCGCCTGGCAGGGACACCGGAGAGGCACCCAGTTTCGCCATGACGTCACCGCCAAGGCCAGGGATACGCATCTTCAGACCCTTGAGGTCGTCAGCCGAGTTGATTTCCTTGTTGAACCAGCCGCCCATCTGAACGCCGGTGCTGCCGGCCATCAGGCACTTGAGCCCAAATCCGGAAGCCACTTCGTCCCAAAGCGCCTGACCGCCCATGTGGTTGATCCAGGCGTTTTGTTCGTTGTGGGTCAGGCCGAAGGGTACTGACGTGAAGTACGCCCATGCAGGGTGCTTGCCCTTCCAGTAGTAATCTGCGGCATGATAGGCCTGTGCGTTGCCTGATGCGACTTCGTCGAATGAGTCAAACGCGCCGACGCGCTCACCGGCAGAGAAATATTGTACGTTGATGCGGCCTTCGGTCAGTTCACCGATCCGTGCAGCAAGACGCTGCGCGCCTGTGCCCAGACCCGGGAAATCCCGCGGCCATGTTGCCACGATAACCATGTCTTTCTTGGCTTGCGCAATGGCAGGCGCAGACAGTGTTGTTGCAGCTGCTGCAGCACCTGTAGCAATACCGGCTGATTTGATAAATTTACGACGATCCATTCGGTTACTCCCTTGTTTTCGAATGCTCCCTGTTCGACGGGAACAGGCATAATTTTAGGATCAAACACGTCCTGTCGCGACCTGCTTGATCCCCAAAGCCGACCGTTTCGGCCTGCGTGACATGAATAAACCCCAAACTTTTCACAGATACAACAGCAAGATGCAGTTTTTGAGATAACATTCCAGCAATGTGGTGAACGCGCGAGGCAGTAATTCATTTGCGAATTGCAGCATGGAGAAACTGTTGGACATGTCGGCCATCGCCAGTTTACCAAAGCCTCACCCGTTTTCAGGATCCAGCCGATGTCGACACTACCCAGACCATCTCTTGTAGGTATACCCGCCGATGTATCGGACAAGGACGGACTGCATTTTCATTCAGCCGGAGACAAGTATATCCGTGCCCTCGTGGATTGTTCCAATGCCATGCCGATCATCATTCCTGCAATGGACGGCGACCTTGATCTGGAGCATTTGCTGGACAGGCTGGATGGTGTGCTGGTCACCGGCGCCACGTCCAATGTCCATCCGCCAAGGTTCGGTGCAAAACCAAGTGCCGATCATGAGCCATACGACCAGCTTCGCGACGCCCTGACGCTGCCACTGATCCGCGCAGCGCTGGATCGGGGCATGCCGCTGTTCTGCATTTGTCGCGGTTTTCAGGAGTTGAACGTGGTGTTTGGCGGCACTCTTGATACCGAGGTTCAAAAAAAATCCGGCCATCTCGATCACCGTGCAGCAGACAGCGACGATATTGAAGTGCGCTACGGCCCGGCCCATCCGATTGCCATTGAACCGGCCAGCATACTGCACTCGATTCTGAAGAAGTCGGGCACGATCGTGAATACGGTTCACCGTCAGGCAATTGCCAATCTGGGCAGCGGGCTGAAGGTCATGGCGCGCGCGCCGGACGGCGTTATCGAGGCTGTCACCACAGCCGACGATAACGACAATTTCGTACTGGCGGTGCAGTGGCACCCGGAATACCAGGCAAAGGACAATCCGGACTCGGTCCGGCTGTTCCAGGCCTTTGGCCAGGCCATGCAGCGATATACCCAACTTCGCGAGCGGACAGCTGTCTCGGACAGCTAGGCGATGTGATGTACCTGCCGACTGGCTGCCGCAGCTACCGGGCCTGACCCTGAATGGCAATGGCGGTTGTTGACACTGGATTTTCCGGTCAGTTTATTTTACCAATCTGCCCATCCCTGTAGCCAGGGTCCTGACCCTAACGCCGGAGTAGCCATGCCGATCATCACCTGTATTGAAGACTTGCGCGCGCTCGCTGAACGCCGGGTTCCGCGCATGTTTTACGATTATGCGGATTCCGGCTCCTACACGGAAGGCACCTACCGGGCCAACGAAAGCGATTTTTCCAAAATCAAATTGCGCCAGCGCGTCGCAGTGGACATGGACAACCGCACCACCAAAACAAAAATGATCGGCGAAGACGTGGCCATGCCGGTCGCGATTGCCCCGACCGGGCTAACCGGCATGCAGCATGCCGATGGAGAAATTCTGGGCGCCAAGGCGGCCGAAAAGTTCGGTATACCGTTTACGCTTTCCACCATGTCCATCTGCTCGATCGAGGATGTCGCGCAGCACACCTCGAAACCGTTCTGGTTCCAGTTGTATGTCATGCGCGACAGGGAGTTTTCGGAAAACGTGATTGACCGGGCAAAAGCTGCCGGATGTTCTGCCCTTGTGCTGACGGTCGACCTGCAATTGCTTGGTCAGCGCCACAAGGACCTGAAGAACGGCCTGAGCGCACCACCGAAGCTGACCATCGCCAACATGATCAATATGGCAACCAAACCCCGTTGGGGCCTCGGTATGCTGGGCACCAGCCGCAGGACGTTCGGAAATATCGTCGGCCATGCCAAGGGCGTTGATGACATTTCATCCCTCAACAGCTGGGCCAATGAGCAGTTCGACCCTCAGCTCAACTGGAAAGATCTTGAATGGATCAAGAAGCGCTGGGGCGGCAAGATTATCCTGAAAGGTATCATCGATCCCGAAGACGCGAAAATGGCGCTTGAGGTTGGCGCCGATGCGCTGATTGTCTCCAATCACGGCGGGCGTCAGCTGGATGGTGCCCTGTCATCGATTTCGGCACTGCCGGCAATCATTGATGCCGTGGGCGACAAGATCGAAATCCACATGGATGGCGGCATCCGCACCGGCCAGGATGTATTGAAGGCAAAGGCGCTGGGTGCCGCCGGTACCTATATCGGGCGCGCCTTCCTGTATGGCCTGGGCGCCATGGGCGAACAAGGCGTCACCACGGCGCTGGACATCATCCAGAAGGAGCTCGACATCACCATGGCCCTGTGTGGCCTGCGCGATGTGAACGACCTGTCACGTGATGTGTTGCTGATGCCCGACCGGTGGTGGTGAACTGAAAGCCCGGGTGAAGAGGCCATCTTCATCACCAATACCGACAGGGCAAATGCCGCAGCGGCATCTGCGAAAAGTTACATATAGCCTGTCCATTTGCCGCGACCGTCCAGCTTGGCTTTGCCATCGTCGGTGCTTTGCACCTGGTTGGCATCGCCGGTGGCCTGTTCGCCCAGGTGGGCGGCGCCAAGGACGAGCAGTATGGCAATCAACGCGCCAATGATGGTTGTCCAGGCTGGATTTGTCTGCGTGTCGCTCGCATCGGGCAACAGGTAAGACGGGTGGTGAATATCAGTCATGGTCAATACTCCGGGGTGGCGGCGTGCCCACATGGGCGCTCGCGCAGGTGTTCAAAAAACAGAATTCGGGATCGTCAGGCCTTCCAGAAAGGCTTGGCGCTCTCGTGACCGGCATCAATGCGGGTCACGCCGATATCGGCCAGCTGGCGATCGTCCAGCTCACTCAATTGTCTGCGCTGAGTTGCGCGATCCTGCCACTGGGCCATTTTGTCGAACGCCACGCCGGACCAGCGGCGCACAGTTGCCATCCATAAAAGCGTGTCAGACGCGGGCTTGGAGACAGAAATCTTGGGGAGTCTGCTGTATGATGAGGTCTTCATGATAATGCTCCGGTTTTGTGGCTTCCCATGACGGTCCAGGGACCGAATGGGTCGGGTTAACGTGGAAGCATTTATACGAAACCGGTCATCCGCCGACAAACGATCTTAATTGCGTATCGCATTAGAAAATATAATATTAAATTCTCAAAACAGCCTGATTTACGACAAATTTGCTACTAAATACTGCTTTTTGCCCGATATGTGGTTGATTTGTGAATTAATTTTTCTTATCAAAATACTATGACCAGACGATTACCATCCCTGAATGCAATGCGCGCCTTTGAGGCAGCCGCACGGCACTTGAGTTTTACCCTCGCGGCAGAAGAACTGCATGTGACCCAAGCGGCTGTGAGCCACCAGATCAAGGCGCTGGAGGAACATCTGGGTATGCCGGTGTTCAAACGCCTGAACCGCGCCCTGATACTGACGCCGGCCGGCCAGTCACTGTTTCCGGCTGTCAGCGAAGCACTCGATATCATGGCGTCTGCCGTCGACAGGCTGCATTATCAGGATCAATCTGGCGTGCTGACGGTTACAACCATGGACTCGTTTGCCGCGACCTGGCTGGTCCCCAAACTCGGCCGCTTCCGAAGATCAAATCCGGATATCGATGTCCGCATCTCAACGTCGGATGAAAGTATCGATTTTGACCGGGTGAATATGGACATGGCAATTCGCTACGGTGCCGGCGACTGGTCCGGCCTGCATGTCGAACGGCTGATGACAGAAGAAGTATTTCCGGTCTGTGCGCCATCCCTGTTGCAATCAGGCTCTCCCCTCAACTGCCCGGCAGACCTTAAGAACCATACCTTGTTGCACGACGACCTGCGCGTCGACTGGCGGATGTGGCTGATGGCTACAGGTGAGGAAACCGTCGATTCGAGCAAGGGCCCCGGATATCAGCATTCCAATCTGGTTCTCCTTGCCGCTGAACAGGGCGACGGTGTCGCACTGGCGCGCAGTGTTCTGGTGCAGAACGCCCTCGCGGCTGGCAGGCTGGTGAAACCATTCAACTTCGCCATCCCCGGCGAGTACGCCTATTACATGGTGTGTCCTGAAGCCAACCTGAAACGGCCCAAGGTCAAGGCGTTCCGTGAATGGCTCATTGCGGAAGCCAGTGCTTCAGTTACCAGTTTGGCGCAGCCTGGCTGACTCATTCCTGAACGACAGACACGTCAACAGACTGACTGATCAGCTGCATCGCTCCATAACTGCTCAGGAAGGCAACTTCGGCGGCATCAAGCCCGACGCCGATAATTGCCGTTGCATCCGCCTGTGCCATTCCCGTGGCATCTACCAGATGCCAGGCACCGTCCAGAAACACCTCTGCCATCGCATGGAAGTCCGGCGGCGAAACATCTGGCGCATACACACTGGCAAACCGGGCCGGTATGGCAGAGGCCCGCGCAAGGCAGATCAGCACGTGGGCAAAGTCGCGGCATATCCCCTGTCGCTGCACGAATGTATCCAGTGCCGTGGTCTGGCCGGTACTCGAGCCCGGGACATACTGAAACTTGTCGTCAATCCAGTCTCGCATGGCCGCAATGCGGGCACCGCCGGAAAGCTGCCCGAACTCTGCCGAGACGAACGACTGCAACTCATCGCTCGGGCAATACCGCGACGGCATCAGGTACCTGACGGCATCTGCCGGCAGAAGATGGGGTGCCACACCGTCCAGAGACCCGATCTCCAGCACAGGACGCTGGACGTCTATCCTGGCTGAGTAGTCACACGAAAAATCACCGTCACCGCGCAACCATATACGTTCACCCAGGCTGCCCTCGGCCACAATACGGGAAAAGTATTCGGTTTCGCTCAGGTTGATATTGGCACTGACAAGCCGCTGTCCCCCGCCATCGGCTGCCTCTATCTGCAACAACAGATCGGTCGGTTGCGCGAGGCGATAGTGGAGATGAACGTTGATATCAAGCATCATGTGAAGGGCCTGAAGTCGATGAAGCGGTTTCGGAAGCGCAAGAGCACGATCCTGCCGGCGGCTACAGTCAAAATAACGGCACTTTAAAATCCATGCTGGACGATGCCATCACTGCGGGCTGATTTTGGTCAGAACCGTATCGATTTTGCCGATGGCAGCGTTTGTGTCTTCCAGCTTATCGAGACCGAACAGACCCAGGCGGAAAGTCGAGAAGCCTTCAGGTTCATCAACCATCAGGGGAACGCCTGCGGCAATCTGCATGCCGTGTTCGGCAAACTTCTTGCCGTTCTGGATATCCGGATCATCGGTGTAACTGACCACGACGCCCGGCGCTTCAAAACCGCTCGCGGCAACGCTCTTGAAGCCGTGGTTCGCCAGCAGTTTCCGCACGCCGTGTCCCAGTTCCAGTTGCTGGTCGCGCAGTTTGTCAAACCCCAGCGCCTGGGTCTCCAGCATGGTATCGCGAAACCCGGTCAGCGCATCCGTCGGCATTGTCGAGTGATAGGCATGGCCGCCGTTTTCATAAGCCTGCATGATCTGATGCCACTTGCCGAGATCAACCGCAAAACTGCTGCTCTTGGTTTCCTGCAACCTGGCCAGTCCGCGCTCACTTAACATTACCAGCCCGGCTGACGGCGAGGCGCTCCAGCCCTTTTGCGGTGCCGAGATCAGTACATCAACACCGATGACCTTCATGTCGACCCAGACGGTTCCCGATGCCACGCAGTCGAGCACGAAC
>JABDRA010000062.1 GCA_013041995.1 Anderseniella sp.
ATACACTTGACCTTCATTCTCAAATTTTATATATAAAGATATCTTTATATGGAGAATGCCGATGTCGATCGTTTCCCCTGTTTCTGCCAATTTCGCACCCGGCGGCAACCCTCGCGTGTCGTTTGAGGTGTTTCCGGCCCGTTCAACCATGCAAAGTGACGGCATGGCGGAATTGGCCCGCGTCATGCGCAAATACGACCCGCTGTTTACATCTGTCACCTATGGCGCAGGCGGAACCAGCCATCAGGCCTCTTTCGGCACTATTGGCCAGCTTCTGGGCGTGGACGGCCTTGACGTCGTCGGACATCTGACATGCGCGGGCCAGTCCAAAGCACAAACCGATGCTGTTATCGAGAGATATGCCGCACAGGGCGTGAAAGGCATACTGGCCCTGCGCGGTGACATGCCCGGCATCACCGGGCCCTATCAGCCGCACCCCGAAGGCTATGAGAATGGCGCCGGTCTCGCCGCCGCAGTGATCGCGCGCGGCGGCCTTGATACCTATGTCGCCGCCTACCCTGAAGTACATCCGGCATCCGGATCCGGCCATGCCTGCATTGCAAACCTGAAAACCAAGCTGGCAACCGGCGCCAAAGCCGCCATCTCCCAGTTCTTTTTCGATAATCGGGACTATTTCCATTTCATGGAGCACGTCCGCGCGGCAGGTATTTACCAACCCATCGTTCCGGGCATCCTGCTGATCCATGATTTCGCCAAGGTGGCAAGTTTTGCCGGCAAGTGCCAGGCGCGCATCCCGGATCATCTGCATGCCGCTTTTGATGGTCTGGCGCCCCACTCTACCGAGCACAAGGCGCGCGCATGTGAACTGGCCGGCCAGCAGATCATGCAGCTGGGCGCGCAGGGTGTGGATCATGTCCATATCTATTCCATGAACCGCCCGGACCTGGTTGACCAGACCTGCAAGCTCGCAGGCATTGCTCAAACCGCCCGGATCGCCGCTGCAATGTGAGCCTGTTGCAGTCGGTTTTGCACGCGTGCTGGTCGCAAAACCTGCAGTGTTGAGATGCGCCCGCGCCTATACCTGAACCATAATCAAGTCCCGACCTGAAAAGCAGATCTCTTCCATGGCCAAAATTATCATCACTTACTGGCGTGACATCCCTTCACAAGTGACCGCCAAAGCAGGTCGCAACAAGGCGGAAAAGAAAATGCTGTCTGACCGGTTTCAGGAGGCTATCGACATGGCCGCCATGCGCTCCAAGGCCGCAGACTCCGACGATTATCTCGACGAATGGCGCCGCGGTGATCCGGTTGAATGTGGCGACGACCTCCTGGCTGCGGTCACTCAGACCGCCAAACAACTTGAAACCGACTATGATCAGGACCGCATCAAGGCGCTGATTGCGTCAGGCGGCACCGCCTGACACGGGATTGACCGACCACCAACAACTGTATTCCATCGTATTCCGCGCTCTAAAAGGACGCTTCGCAAATGACCCGCACCCTCATCGCCTCCGCCACCAAGGAAGTCATCATCGGCTTTGACCAGCCGTTTTGCGTGATCGGCGAACGCATCAATCCGACGGGACGAAAAAGCTGGCAGCGGAACTGCAGGCAGGAGATTTCTCGACCGTTGAAAAAGACGCCCTTGCCCAGGTTGCCTGTGGTGCCACGGTTCTCGATGTCAATGCCGGCGTGGTCTACAACTCAAATCCAAACCCGAACGAGACCGAGCCGCCGCTGATGCGGAAAATGATTGAACTTGTTCAGGGGCTTGTCGACGTTCCCTTGTGTATTGATTCCAGTGTTCCGGCTGCCTTGACCGCAGGCCTTGAAACCTGCCAGGGCCGACCGCTGCTGAATTCTGTGACCGGCGAAGAAGAACGCCTGGAAGCCATCCTGCCGTTGGTCAAGAAATATGACGTGCCGGTCGTGGCCATTTCCAATGATGACACTGGGATTTCGGAAGACCCGGATGTTCGCTTTGCCGTGGCGAAGAAAATTGTCGAGCGGGCTGCAGATTTCGGCATTCCGGCACATGATATCGTGGTCGACCCGCTTGTCATGCCGGTCGGTGCCATGGGTACGGCTGGGCTGCAGGTGTTTGCCCTGGTGCGCCGCTTGCGTGAAGAGCTTGGCGTCAACACCACCTGCGGCGCGTCCAATATTTCGTTCGGTCTGCCGAACAGGCATGGCATCAACAACGCATTCCTGCCGATGGCCGCAGCGGCCGGCATGACATCGGCCATCATGAATCCGGTACAGGCGGCTGCAACCCCAAAGAATATCGAAGACCGGATTGGCGAACTCACTGCGATGGGAATCGTGATACCTGAAGGTATTGACATCGACGTGCTGGTACCGCTGATCGGACTGGGGTCAACCAAGGCGACGCCGTCCAAGGAAAT
>JABDRA010000067.1 GCA_013041995.1 Anderseniella sp.
CTTCAGCATCATCCGCCCCGGCCTGCGCCATGGCTCGCTCGGTGAATTGAGTGCCGAGCCTGCGCAAGAAGGGACCGGCGACCCATTGATCAGCCAGCTCGCGCTTGGCGACGATTGCAGGTTCGCCCGGCAGCACACGCGCCAGCACCAGTGAGTCGAAATAGCTTGAGTGATTGACCACGACGATGCGCACATCGGACGTGAGCCGATCCTGCCCATCAATTTCGAGGCGGATTCCCATCAGCCACAGGGCTGCCCTCGCCATCACGCGCACGAATTTCCATCGCCGTGCCCGGCCTGGCAGCAACAGCACACCAGACCAGGTGATCGCACCAAGCAATACCAGCGCAGCCCACCACCACGCGGCATAGGCCACATCCGCGACAGCCCGTGCAAAGCGCCTTATACGCGGCACGCCGGACATCAGTCGCAGACGAACAATCTGCAACCACAGGGAACGCACCGGTTTTCCAAGCTTGCCCGTCTCGTAGAGTTCCCGCGTCGTCGACCGGCGGATCTTTCCACTTGACGTTTTGGGCACGGCATGCGGCGCAGCAATGACGATCTCGTCGGCAGGCATGCCGAGAATGTCTGATGCGCAATTTGCCGCGGCCCGCTCCAACTGGCTACGGACTTCATCGTCAGTGCTGCGCGCCTCCGCGACAATCACCAGCCGTTCCGAGCTGGTTCGTGCATCAGGCGTCGCGAACACCGCGACACAACCCTTGCGGATACCCTGAAGGTCACCGATCGCCTGCTCGATCTCTTCCGGATAGACATTGCGGCCGCCCTTGATAATGATGTCCTTGACCCGGCCGGTGATGAAAATGTTGCCATTGGCGATGTATGCGAGGTCTGCGCTGTCGAGCCAGCCATCGCTGATCAGCGTGGCCGATTTCCCGGGCAACCGATAATAGCCGGACGTGGCCGAAGGCCCGCGAAACTCCAGCCTGCCCTGATGCCTCTCCGGCAGCTCGCGTCCCAGGCTGTCGACGATACGCACCTCATGACCCGGCAGGGGCGTGCCGCTCGACACGAAAGACATCGCATCGGCGTTTACCGCGCCTGCCTTTACCGCCAATCCTGATACTGACAAGGCCTCGCGACTGATCTCCTCGACGATTGGCTCTTTCTCTATCGCTGAGAAAGCGAGACCTACCGAACTCTCGGCGAGGCCATACACCGGGGTCATCGCTTCGGGCTTGAAACCATAATGCCCGAACCGCTCCGTGAACCGTCGGATCGTCTTCGGACTCACAGGCTCAGCCCCGTTTGCCACCATGCGCAGGGACCCGAGATCTAGCCCCTCGAGGGCGGCCTCATCGATTTTGTTGAAGCAGAGTTCAAAAGCGAAGTTGGGCGCAGCGGAGAGCGTGGCCTTGTTGCGATGAATCGCCCAGAGCCAGCTTTCCGGGCGCACTATGAACCGCAACGGCGACAGCACGACAACCGGTGCTGCATAGTAGAGGCTGCCGAACCAGGCACCAATCAGACCGAGGTCATGATAGAGCGGCAACCAGCTCACGAAGACGTCCCGCGAGGATGCGCCGATGAAACTGCCCATGGCACGGATGTTAGCCAGCAAGTTGGCGTGAGTGAGCATCACGCCCTTGGGGTCTCCGGTGCTGCCGGATGTATACTGGAGCATGGCAAGATCGGTGGCCTCGCGGGGGACCGTAAGAGTTGCATCCGGCGCGCCGCGCAGATCTTCGACGACGCTCACGCCACGCAGAGTGTCGATCTGCCCCCCGAGTAGCCCGGCAAGCTGTCGGCCTTCACTCGGAACCAGCAATAGTGCGGCTTGTGAGTTCCTCAAGATGCCTGCCTGGCGTCTCAGGTGTTCCTCAAGTTGCGACAGACGCATCGGCGGATACATGGGGACCGGAACCGCTCCTGCCATTAACGCACCGAAAAACGCCTCGAAGAACTCGCGACCCGTCGGCAACATGATGCCGATCCGTTCTCCCGGTTCCAGACCCCAATCGCGGAAGCCGGCCGCAAGGCGCGCCGCGGATGCGGAGGTCACGATAGGTTATGGAGTCTGTCTCGCGATAACCGTCAGATAAAAGGATATGGGGCCTGTCCGGATTATGCCGAACATGCCAGTCAAGGATACCCATCAGGGTGTCTTCCTCCGCCGGCACAGCATCGGCGGCGGGCACGACGTGCCACTCCGCATGCTGCGATATTTCAGCGACCTCCGATCCACTGGCCGACACGACCTCGGCAATCAGATCAGATGCTGTCTCGATACGTGTCAGAAGGTCGTCGGGAAGCCTGACCCTGAATTCCTTCTCCGTGCGCAGCAAAAGCTCGGCCAGCCCCAGACTGTCGAGGCCAAGGTCGCGCTGCAGCAACGATCCCGGTTTCGCACGCACTGTTCGCTGTGGATTGATCTCATGCGCGACGCCATTGGCGATAGACAGTACACGCGCCTCAACGGCAGCTTTGCCACCATGATCCTGCTTTGCTGGCAGTCTGCCCTTATTGGTCATTGCATTCCCCGTTTGCTGATCCTGTCAGTCGCCGCTGCGTGGCCGCGATCACGGATCCTCTCGCCAATGTCCGGCTTGCAAAGGGCAAACTGGTCATCAGCTACTCATGCCCGGCGTAGAGCTGTTTAAACTCCGATCCAAACCGCTTCTCAATTTCCGCACGGCGAATTTTGAGCGCCGCCGAGACGAGTCCGTCTTCCACGGTCCAGGGCTTGAGGCTCGCGTGAATTCGCCTCACCTGTGCGTACTCCGGCATCATCTCGAGACGACGAGCGATGCGGGCAAGAAGCGCGCGCTCGCCGAGGGGTGAGTTGGGTGCCGATGGATCTAGCCCGTGTTCTTCGGAAAAGCGGCGCCAATGTTCAATATCGAGTACAGCAAGCGCCACTACCATGGGCCGGTCATTGCCGAGAACCATCACCTGCGCGAACAATGGATCGGCCATCAGCCAGCTTTCGATATCGGAAGGCGCAAGCTTGTCACCGGTGGAAAGAACAACCAGATCGCGCATCCGGCCATGCACGTAAAGCCTTCCGTTTCGCATCTCGCCCAGGTCACCGGTCCGCAACCATCCATCCCCGGAAAGAACCTCAGCCGTCTCTTCTGGCCGGTTCCAATAACCGGACATCACAGAGGGAGACTTGACCAGAATTTCACCATCACCGGAAATACGGATCTTCATTTCGGAAAATGGCCGCCCGACAGAACCGGGTTCATAGTCTGACAGACTGTCGCCGGTCACGGGACCGGCCGCTTCGGCCAGTCCATAACCCTCGATCAGGGGCAAGCCGACAGCCCTCAGCCGGGTAGCAAGTTGGGCTGCAAGTGGCGCACCTCCGCAGACGGCGATCCGCACCCGTCCGCCGAGGTGCTTTGACAGTTTTTGCCCAACGAACCTTTCAAGCAGCCAATGCTGGAAGCGTACCATCAGACCGTCATTCTCGCGACGCAGTCCAAGTTTCCCGGCTCGATCAATGAGCCAACGCGCAAGCCGATTGCCAGCAGCATAACTCTCCACGCCGTTCCACAAACGCTCATAGATGCGCGGCACACCCATGATCACGCTGGGCCGAATCGTGGCGAAATCCTCAGGCAGGTTATCTGGAGACCTGGCAAACACAGTCTCACCGCCGCAGGCAATGGCAAGGTAGTACTCCGTAGTCCTTTCAAAGATATGCGCCATGGGCAGGAAGGACAGGAAGACATCCTCCGGGTAGCCGGGGTTTCTCTCAAGCGGCGCAAGCGCAGCGGCAAGCATGTTGGCTTGCGTCAGCATTACACCCTTGGGCCTGCCCGTGGTACCAGAGGTATAGGTAATGGTCGCCAGGCTGCCGGGATGAACCGCTGGATCGGTAGCAGTCGCTCCGGCTGGAAGCCAATCGGTGACGTTGACGCAGCGGTCTGGGCAGCGTTCACCGTCATCGAGGCAGACCACCATGGCGACCTTGCTGAGATGATCCGTTTGCCCGGACATTGCCGTCCAGTGAGCCCGCTGCCCGGCCACAAGCAGCCGCGCACCCGTTTCAGCCAGTTCTTCAACCCATGTTGGCGGACCATCCGACAAGCTAAGCGGTATGATTACGAGACCAAGGCCAAGCGCTGCGATGTCGAAACAAACCCACTCAATGCTGTTGTGGTGAAGGATGGCGACCCGATCACCTCCCTTGAGGCCGCTCGCGGCGAATGCAGATCGCCAACGCGCTACCCGCTCAGCCATTTCGCGCCACGTGTAGCCCCGCCAGCCGACGATAGCGTCACATTGGCGGTACGCAACCTTGTCCGGGCTCCGGCGGACACGTTCGGCGAACAGGCCGGAAATCGTGGAGACATCGCCTTTCCCAATACTGTCCAAAGTCTGCTTACTGTTAGCCACTCATCGCTCCACTGTCTGGTTAATTGAATACCATCCAGAACATCTGCCGCATTGAGGTTTATCAATTGTGCAAGTTTCAAAGACGCAAGGAAAGATTCGTCATTTCACAATCGGTGCGCCGGCCTAAGCTGCTGGAAAACAAATCCTTCCCGCAATCACCTTTACTATGATGACTCCAAGCACCAACCTTCGAAACCACTATCTCTGTGCTGGATCGGTCAAGCTGCATCCCGCTCAAATGCGGCTGAGTTTGTCCCCTTCGACAATAGCCCCAAGGATTCATTTCAGCGAAATTTAGATAAATCAACTCGGCAGCGTCCCGGTTGTTTGAGAATAGCGCTTGTTGATAGGCCGAAAGGGAGGTGCCGAATGTTGAAAAAGGTGCTTATCGCAACTGATGGTTCAGATCATGGAACAAAGGCAGTTGCATTCGGTTCAGACATTGCAGCCAAGTATGGAGCTGAAGTGGTACTGATGCATGTCCTGCTGAGGGATGAGATCTCGGAGAATCTTCGCCATGTGGCTGAGGTTGAACACCTGACAGCTGAAGGCGGTCAGCCGCTGTCAAAAGCAATTTCCAGTGTGCCTGCCGGGCGTTTCCCGGCTGACGTGGTGTTTTCGGATGAAGATACGAGAACACCTCGTAGTGTGCTGCAGGCTGTTGGCGAGCATGTGCTGAAACAGGCGGAGAAAACTGCACGCGAGCATGGCGTCAGCAAGACAAAGAAGCGCATCGAAGACGGAAATCCCGTCAAGCGTATTCTAGAAATTATCGAAACCGAAGACGTGGATCTTGTGGTGTCAGGCGCACGTGGCCTGTCAGATTTGAAGGCCCTGCTGATGGGCAGCGTGTCTCACAAACTGGCCTATCTGTCGCCAGTGACATGTGTGACAGTCCGCTAGTTTTTCGGTTGCTCTTCATTCGATGACAACGGCCAAGAAGCAACTGAAATCCAGGCGACGCTCAACTCACATGACCAGAGCGCAGTTCATGAATGGCCTTGCGAACCTTTTCCCATTGTTCGGCTTCGCTTGCCTTGCCTTCGGCCCTCAAGTTCGAGGCTTTTTGTGCGGCTTCAGCTTCAGCTTTGTCTCCATGGGCATCAAGCAATGCCCTTGCGTACTCTGCAATTTTTACCGTTTCCATTGGCTCATTTCCTTCTGCCTGATCAGCACTGGTCATTTCTGCGAATTGTGGACATTAGACAATTCTCCCACAAGGCAAGAGCCAACGAACTGAGCGCTGTTCGTTTCCACCGGCCGGTGCTCATGCGCGGCCCATTCACAGACAAATTTGTCACTGCTTCTCACTGCCAAAATCGCTCATAAATTCAAGCGGTAAAGGAAACACGATCGTATTGGTCTTGTCTCCGGCTATGGTCTGAAGGGTCGTCAGGTAGCGTAACTGCATAGCCTGGTTCTGTTTTGCCAGTATCTCGGCAGCCTCGAAGAACTTTTCGGCGGCCTGGAATTCGCCTTCCGCGTCTATGATCTTGGCCCGACGCAAACGCTCGGCTTCGGCTTGCTTGGCGATCGCCCGGATCATTCTGTCATCAAGATCGACATGTTTGAGTTCTACATTGGATACCTTGATGCCCCAGGCATCGGTCTGTTCGTCAAGAGACTGCTGAATGTCGGCATTGAGGCGTTCTCGTTCGGAGAGCATTTCGTCGAGCTCGTGCTGTCCCAGTACTGAACGCAGGGTCGTCTGTGCCAATTGGCTGGTTGCGTCCATAAAGTCCTCGACTTGAATAATTGACTTTTCAGCGTCGATGACACGGAAATAGACGACCGCATTGACCTTGACAGAGACATTGTCCCGCGAGATCACATCCTGTTCCGGCACATCGAGAACACGAATCCTTAGATCAACACGCACCATCTGCTGAATGATTGGAATAACGAGAATCAGGCCCGGTCCCTTTACCTTGTAGAAGCGTCCGAGCAGAAAAACGACGCCGCGTTCGTATTCTCGCAATATTCTGAATGAGTAGAGAATGATAAACACAGGGATCAGGGCGATGATGATCCATGAATAATTGAGGATCTCTGTCATGACTTTGTATCCTTGTCTTGTGGGGTCACAATGAGGGTGAGCCCGTCAATCGAGCTCACATTGACCGATCGCCCCGGCTGGAGTTCTGACGTGGCGCGGGCGCTCCAGATTTCGCCGTGTACCCGTACATGTCCGTGACCATCTTGCCAGTCGATCACCTTGGCACGGCTATCGAGGAGCTGCTCAGGACCGGTGACGACCGCCCGCTTACGGGAGCGCAAGAGCATCATCATCACAACGAAAAATAGCCCCGCGCTAACGGCCGCGACCGAACCGATCAGCATCGGCGAGACTGTGAAACCTGGAGCATCGACGTCCATTAACATGATCGAGCCGATGACGAAGGCGGTGGCTCCACCAAGCCCTAGTGCACCGAAGCTTGGCACGAAAGCTTCGCTGATCATGAGGCTGACGCCGATCACCACCAGGGCAAGCCCCGAATAATTTATGGGGAGAACGTGGAAGGCGTAAAGGGCCAGGATCAAGCAAATCGCACCAACTACGCCAGGAATGATCGCCCCTGGACTGTAAAACTCGAACAATAGTCCGTAAATGCCGATAAGCATCAGAATATATGCGATGTTTGGATTAGTAATGACACCGAGGAGTCGTGTTCGCCAGTCGGCCTCATAGCGTGTCACCGTCAAGCCCTGAGTGTTGAGCTGCCTTCGCCCAAATTCAGTTGTGACCACATGCCCATCGAGCTGCTTCAACAAGTCCGCGACATTGGCGGCTAGAAACCCTACGACCTGCTCGGCGAGTGCATCCTCGGCACTCAGGCTAGCCGCCTCTCGCACTGCCTTCTCGGCCCATTCGACGTTACGCCCACGCATCTGAGCGAGGCTTCTGATATAGGCAACCGCGTCGCTCACGGC
>JABDRA010000068.1 GCA_013041995.1 Anderseniella sp.
CGGCTCGTAACTTCGAAGCAATCTGTGAAGCACTTGGCGACATATGCCAACTCTATACACCTGCCGAATGCAGAAACTTCTTCAAAGCAGCAGGATATGAGGCCGAATAAATGCAACGCGCTTTAGCAGCTCAGCTCAGCGTTCGTCTGACCGCGTCTGTCCAACCGGCGAGCTTTCGCTGCCGGACTGCTTGTTTCATCTTCGGTTTGAAGCGCTGATCGAGTGCCCATGATTTTGCAAAGCCGGACGCATTCGGCCATAGACCGGCACGGGACGCTGCCAGCCAGGCTGCTCCCAAGGCGGTGGTTTCCAGCACCTCCGGCCGGTCCACTGGCGCATTCAGCATGTCGGCAAGGCGTTGCATGGTCCAGTCTGAGGCCACCATGCCGCCGTCAACGCGCAGTACGGTCTTGCGGGCGGTTTCAGACTTCCAGTCCTTCTGCATGGCCGACAGCAGGTCATGGGTCTGGTAACACACCGCCTCAAGGGCGGCTTGCGCCAGTTCATTGGGGCCGGAGGCACGTGTCAGCCCGAAAATCGCGCCACGGGCGTCTGCGTCCCAATGGGGCGCGCCAAGGCCGGTGAAGGCGGGCACCAGGTAGACATCCTGTTCCGGGTCCGCCCTGGCGGCCATGGCGCCACTGTCGCTGGCGGTTTTCAGGAAGCCCATCTCATCGCGCAACCATTGCACCGTTGCGCCCGCCATGAAAATCGATCCTTCCAGCGCATAGGTTGTCTTGCCGTTGAGGCGATAGGCGATGGTGGTCAGCAGGCGGTTTTTCGATCGCACCATGTCGGTGCCGGTATTGAGCAGGGCAAAGCACCCGGTTCCGTAAGTCGATTTCATCATGCCGGGCTTGAAACAGGCATTACCTATGGTGGCGGACTGCTGGTCACCCGCCACGCCCATGATGGGTATGGCAGCACCCAGGATCGATGGATCGGTGACACCGAAATCAGCCGAGCAATCCAGGACTTCCGGCAGGACGTTTGCGGGGATGCGGAGCACCTTGAGCAAGCCCTGATCCCACTTGTTTGTCCTGATGTTGTACATCAGCGTGCGCGAGGCGTTTGTGGCGTCGGTGACGTGTGATGCGCCGCCGGTGAGCCGCCAGATCAGGAAACTGTCGATGGTGCCGAATGCGATGCGTCCGGCTTCTGCCTTCTTGCGCAGGCCTTTCACATTATCCAGCAGCCAGGATACTTTGGTGCCGGAAAAGTAAGGGTCGAGCAGCAGCCCGGTTTTTGCGCTGAAGCTTTTCTCGTGCCCGGCCTGTTTCAGCTTTGCGCAAAATTCAGATGTGCGTCGGTCCTGCCAGACGATGGCCCTGTGGACGCATTTGCCTGTCTCGCGATCCCACATGAGCGTGGTTTCGCGCTGGTTGGTGATGCCGATTGCCGCGATGTCCGACGGTGTGATGCCGGCGTTGGCGATAGCGTCCTTGCAGGTGGCAACGACACTTGACCAGATGTCTTCAGGATCGTGCTCGACCCAGCCTGATCTGGGAAAGTGCTGGGTAAATTCCTGCTGGCCAACGGCGACGATTTTCTGGTCCTGATCAAAAATGATCGCCCGCGAAGATGTTGTGCCTTGATCAATGGCTAAAACGTGATTGCCCATCAATTGCCCCGTCATTGCTACCGCCTAATGAAGGGCAGTTTCGCTTGTCGTTGTGTGTATGGTTTTTGCAGCACGATCCATGAATTCCTGCAAGGCCTGTATCTGCTTGCTGTCAAAGGCGATGCCCAGTTTCGTGCGCCTGAACAGGACGTCCTGTGCCGTAAATGCCCATTCGTGACGCATCAGGTAGGTCACTTCTGCTTCATACAGGCCATTGCCGAATGCTTTGCCGAGATCGGCGGGTTTTTGCGCATCGCCCAGGACCATCAGCGCCCTTGTGCCGTAGTGGCGCACAAGCCGGGTGATCAGCTTGCGGTCCAGAAGCGGCCGGGCGTCAGTGTACTCAGCCACCAGCGCATCAAATCCTTGCACGGCAAAGTCACCACCGGGAAGGGCCGCATTTGCGGTCCAGGACGGCTGGCGGGCACCCAAAGCCCCTTCGATGTCCTTGAGAATTTCCTCGGCCAGCACCCGGAACGTGGTGATCTTGCCGCCAAAAATGTTGATCAGCAGCCCGGCATCGTTATCGCCATCGGTGCGGATCACGTAGTCACGGG
>JABDRA010000069.1 GCA_013041995.1 Anderseniella sp.
GTACACGACCGCACGGGACATGGCGATCTTGTCCTATGCGTTGCTGAACAAGTATCCGCAGGCGCGCAAATACTATTCCGCGCCGTACCTGAAGCTCGGCAAGAAAAAACTCCGTAACCGCAACTACCTGCTGCGTATTTGGGACAAGGCCGACGGCATGAAAACCGGCTTCATCTGCCCGTCCGGTTTCAACCTGGTGGCCACCGCCAATGTAAATGGCCGGCTGGTCGTCGGCGTGGTGTTCGGCACCCGCAGCGGCAAGGCACGGGCCCAGAAGGCCAAGGTGGTCATGGAGACTGCGGCAGGTTACCCCGCGACAACGTCACTAAGCGCACTGCAGAATGAAGGCGGTACGCCGCCGAACCTGCGCAAGCGGGTTTGTGGCGGCACGGGCCTGCAGATGGTGAGCGCCGACAAGATTTCCGGCTGGGGTGCGACATTCGGCAAATTCAAGAGCGCCGCTGAAGCAGAGGCCGTTATCAATGGCATTCAGGCGGTCAAGGTAAACGCTTTCAGTAAGGCGGGAAGCGGCGTGGTGCGGATTCCGTTCACCAAGGATTTCGTGCCGGTAACATACAATATTTCGAAAAGTACCAGCCAGTCACTGTGCCAGCAGGTTCAGGGAGCCGGGGGCAAATGCGAAGTGGTCACACCATCGGTTTTTGCATCCTTTGCCAGCCTGTCCGGCCGCGAAAAGGCCAAGGGGGGCAAGCCCTCAGCAAAGAAAGTAAGAAAGAAACGCCGGAAGCCTGCGTCCGACAAATGACGGCAGGCTGAGCATATTGCTGAAGATGTGCCGGCATTGCTGCCGGCACCCTGCACGCGATAGTATGCGCAATTGCGCACCGGCACCGTTTCATACGAGTTTAAAGAAATGTCAGAACTTCCATCCATTCCGGTATCGGTTCTCACAGGCTTCCTGGGGGCTGGAAAAACCACCTTGCTGAACGGGCTGCTCAAGGATCCTGCCTTGTCGAACGCAGCCGTCATCATCAATGAGTTTGGCGAGATCGGGCTTGATCACCTGCTGGTGGAGACGGCCGACAGCAATGTGTTCGAGATGTCGTCGGGGTGCTTGTGCTGCACGATCCGGGGTGACCTTGTTGACACACTCATTGACCTGATGGCGCGGCGTGATGCCGGCACCATCAAGGCGTTTGACCGGGTTATCATAGAAACCACCGGGCTGGCGGATCCTGCCCCTGTTCTGCAAACGCTGATGTCCCATCCAGAGCTTCTGCAGCGCTACCGGCTGGAAGGGGTGGTGACCCTGGTTGATGCCGTGAACGGGCCATCGACACTTGATCAGCATGACGAGGCGGTCAGGCAGGTTGCGGTTGCCGACAAGCTGGTGCTGTCGAAAGCGGACCTGTTGTCCGGGGCGGGCGGCGAAGATGCCCTGGATGACATCATTGCGCGGATGCGCAAACTGGCACCGGCAGCCCGCATCCTGACCACTCACAATGGAGAAGCAACGGCGCAACGGCTTTTTGATGTTGCTGCGGCAGATGGTGAAGCCCGGCCTGACCAGATCCGGCGATGGCTGGGAGCGGAAGCCTTTGATGCACCTGCGCGCGCCGGCCGGCGCCGGTCGCGGCGCGCTGCGGCTGAAACGCCCGGCAAGCATGCCCATGCAACCGGTCATGATCATTCACACGACCATGCGCACTCACATGACGTGAACCGGCATGATGAACATATAAGTTCGTTTTCCATCGCCACCGACAAGGCCATCGGGCCGATGCAGTTCGAACTGTTTCTGGAATTGCTGCAAAGCTATCACGGCCCGAATCTTTTGCGCATGAAGGGTATCGTCAAGCTTGCAGACGATGAGAGCCGGCCGGTGGTCGTGCACGGGGTGCAGCATGTGCTGCATCCGCCGGAACGGCTTGAACGCTGGCCTGATGCAGATCACCGGACCAGACTGGTGTTCATCACCCGCGACATCCGCCGTGGCGAACTGGACGGGCTTTTGAAGGCTTTCACGGATCCGATTACCGGCGGTGCGGAAGCGTTCTCCGATGATACATTGTCTTTACGCAGAGGTGGATGATGATTGAGGTTTACGGGCTTACCAATTGCGATACCTGCCGCAAGGCGCGCAAATGGCTGGCGGCTGAAGGTGTCGGGCACGAGTTCCATGACATTCGCAAGGCGAACCTGGAAGACAAGGTGATTGCCGGATGGGCCGGCAAGGCAGGCTGGGAAACACTGCTCAACCGGCGCGGCACGACCTGGCGCGGACTGCCCGCGCCGGACAAGGAGGGTGTCGACGAAGCCAGCGCGATAAAGCTGATGACGGCACACCCGGCCCTGATCAAGCGGCCGGTTTTTGTCATGGGCAATGACGTGCTGGTCGGGTTTAAAGCGGAAGTCCAGAAGGCTCTGACACCCTGAAAACCCGTTATTTCATATAGCAGGCATGCATGCCGAGTAATTCAGAAACCTCACTTGGCATGAGTTTTTCTGATGATAAAAACCAGAACACCAGCTTCTTCATGCTGGCTTACCAGTTCGTTTCCGCTCTCGGCGCAATAGTGCGGAAAGTCGATTGCCGCAGCCGGATCTGTTGCAAGAATTTTTAGTGATTCTCCATACT
>JABDRA010000082.1 GCA_013041995.1 Anderseniella sp.
CCCCACACCACCCATCCTGCACCAATGACGGCGCCCGTCTCATCTTCCGCCACCACACCGATGAACCAGATGGGCGCTACGACACGGCAGAATTTCTGGACATCACCTGGCCTGGCCTCCCTGACGCTCAGCATCAATTCGCTTCCATGGTCAGCGACAGGCTCAGCACCGTGCACGGCAACGGTGCCTGCCCGGCCAGGCATAGCCTGGTGTCCGTGTCCCAGGTGCCGGGGATGCAGTAGGACTGGGCATCGTAGGTCTCCAGCACCGAGTTGGCATCGAGCGTCTCGCCCAGAAACGACAGCGGCAGGTAATCCATGGCGTCAAACGTCTGGCCCGCTCTGATGCCCCTGATATGCGTCTTGTAGAGGATCGGTGCCACGTCCCGGAGCGTCTTGCGCCGCGACAGGGGCGCACCGTCGCGAACCCCGTAGGCCAGCTTGGCCGAGCGCCATTGCCAGTCATAGGACAGCCCGGCAACAACCGTGCCGCTGACCGGTTCCGGCAGCATGATCTGGCCCGACGAGACAGTGAATATGGCCGGTTCATCACCATTCATGACCGCCTGTCCTGCGGCCCACACCACAACTTGCGCACCTTCCAGGTGGGACAAGCCGGTTACCGTGTCAGAGGCGACCAGGGTTTGGGTCACATAGCTGTCAGCCATGTTGTTGTGGTTGCCGCCCTGGGCCTGGGTGTCGTAGGCGAGCCGCTCCACATAGCGCCTGGTCTTGCCGTCGACGGTGCGTGCAACCACCATGAAAACATCGTCGTCTTCCACGTTGGGCAGGACGGCCACATCTTCAATCAGCCCGTCCGTCTGGAAGGTGAACCAGGACAGAACGTCTTCGGAGCGCTCATAGGTCAGCATGGCGCAGGTGCCGTCATTGAGCACGAACCAGATACGCGTATCGGGTTGGCGCTGCACGGCCAGCAGTTTCACACCGGCGCTGAGCACGGTCGGGTGAAACCGGCTGATTTCCGACGATGAATAGTCCTGCGCATCGATCGTGTAGGAAAGGTCATAAGCGCGCTTGCCCGAGCGCTGCACAAAAACTGCGGAGCGATCGATCTTGATCGCCTGCACATCTGCTGAGCCTTGCGTTGAGGCATCCTTGATAGAGAAGTTGGACGGCGTCATCGGTTCGTCAAAAGATGAAGACCTGCCGACCGGTTCAGCACCGGATGTTCCAATACACAGCCGGGCCAGACCGAGTATCCAGTTGACCGCGTTCACGGCACCGGTTGCGACGGATCTGATCACAGGCCCGCTGTCGCCTGCTTCTTCCAGGTCAAAACTGTCAAAGCCATCCGAAACGGACCCGAACAGCTTGTCGGCACCGCCCCACCACAACCTGCCCTCAAACAACGCAACCGCAGACGGCCAGCCGCGCAAGGTTGAGAACTGGCCTTCCGACCAGTCATTGGCAACTTCGTCAGCGTGTATTCTGGACATGACTTCATAATCTGCAGACGTCGTTGAGTTGATGCCGGTGATCAATACGTATCCGTCACCACCTCCACCGCCTGAGTATGTCGCCGTAATGACTGCGGTGCCTGAGGTATAGTCGTCGGAATTAAACCCGAGCCTGCACAGGACAACCGTGTTCGCAGACCCGGGCGTTCTCGTAATGCTCTGATTGGTTGTGTAAAACTCAACGCGGCGCCACGTCTCGCCGTCGTCTTCGGAGATTTGCAGTCCGATACGCCCGACCCACGTTCCGGTAATCGAGATGACAACATCACGCTCGTTGGTGTTTTCGTTGGCCCCGTCGGAATCAATGTCGTACCTGGAATTTCCCGACACCCGAATGGTGTCCGTGTACCTGTCCGGCCCGGATAAGGACGCTCCCACAATGGTCTGCTGGTGCGTAATCCGGAACACGGATCCCACATGACCGGACTTGAAGAACGGAGCCGACGCCGTAAGGGTCCCGTTGCCTGTTCTGGCATCAGGCGTCAGTGTCAGGTCTGCCGTCTTGCCTCTGAACGGGCCGTCTACAAACTCATAGTCTGTGAAGGACCATGAGGTTTCCGCCCTGCGCTCAATCCGCATCGGCTGATACGTCTGGTCGGATGATGTCACAAAGATCACATCACCGGACTGCGAATATCTCAGCTTGAACAGATCAGCCGCAGCCCACGATGTTGCCAGTTCCATGACGCCTGAGGTGGCAATGGACACATCGGATACGATGCGGTTTGCCTCGTTTTCCGCTGAGAGTTGAATGTAGTAGGTGCCGGACACCGGTGTGAAGGCAATCGAGTGAAACCCGGTTTTCAATTCGGTTTCGGTTATGTACTCATCGCCGCCATCGCTGGAGCCGCAGCGGAATTTCACCGGACCGCGCTCAACGGTAACTTCAATGGCATGTTCGACATTCTGGTCGCCACCAGCCACAGTGTCGGAGCGCTTGGCGAGTGTCGTACCGCCCCTGTCGGGGGTTTGCAGTGTCAGCACACCGCCGGAGATTGTTGACACACCGCCGCCTGTCGTCGTGAGCGTCCAGCCGGTCGGCGCGCCAAAATCTCCATTGGTCACCACGGTCGAAACAGCAGCTCTTGAAATCAGGTCGCCGCCGACACGAACGCGCAATTTCCGGTCTGACAATTCCACAAGGGCAGTATCCGTAGCCGAGAAGATGAACGGTATGTTGCGCGCCTCGCCATCGCCGTCTGTTGATGACAGATAAGCAAGCCCGGGGCGGGCAGCCATCGGGCCAATCACACGCGGGAAACAGTTCTTCATCACCTCGGCTGAGATACGCATGCGCGACAGGTCAACACGACCCAGCGCCAGCGGCGACACCTCACCGCCATTCATGGCGAACAGATAGGATTTTTCGCGCATCACGCCCACCTGTAATCAAGGCTCGAGCGATGGCTGGAAAACCGGTCTGTCATCCAGCGTCCCGGCCTGCTGGCCTGCGTTGGCTGCTGCAGGGCTTCAAACGTGTTGGCCCTGCCCAGTGCTATGGCCTTCAGCGACATGAGATTGCCCTGCAGTTCGGAAGAGCCTGTCAGTTTCGGTACGATACGACAGGCGAGTTCTACGCACGCTGCCTCGGTGAGCCGTTCCGGCCACTTGCCCAGATCAAGCCCGTAAGAGGCATCGTTGGAAGTGTAGCGCATGTAAAGCGGCGTGACGTCGGACCACAGGTAACCGCCTTCAATCAGATAGGCCCTGCCATCTGTGTGGTAGTCCAGCGGCGGGTTCAGGGCTTCAGAGGCCGACACCACATATTTACGCACGAAATCTGCCGGTATGTCGTGCGCATGGGCATAGCCGAATGCAGAAGTGACACTGGCGTTCGCGGTGATCTGCGTCGTGCGCATGGCATGGGTCCAGAAACCCGCTTCCATGAGCGATTGCAGCATTGGCGCATAGTGAATATCGCATAACCTGCGGGCTTCGTTGTTTTCGCTCAGCGATGTCACCGGCGTCTGCCTGCAGTGCAGTATGGCGCGCTGATAGATCTCCAGCTTGCTGATTGCCATGGGTTTACGCTGCCGCCTGGCGGTTCATGGTGCCGAGGTGGGTATCAAGCGCGCACTCCGCATCAACCCTGGTGGTCAGTCCGGCAAACAGGACAATGCCGTCGGGGTCAACAACCCGCCAGCCGTTCTGGCCATTGGATTCAATAGTGTGCAGGCCACGCAGGCGTTCGATCTCTGGCCGGCCCAGCGCCTTGATATCATATTCCACATGGCGCACCACGGCGACGCGCAGGTAATTGCGCCCTGCCTCCAGCACCCTGAGATCGGCCTCCCAGCGCAGGCGCTGATCAATGCAGGTGAGCAGCGATTTCGGCGTCACCCGGGCCGCATGATGTGCCCAATATGAAGGCTTGCAGATGTCATCCAGCTGGTCACCTTCGGGGATCTGCACCATGAACCTGCTTTCGACATGACTGGCCAGCTGAAACACGCTGTGGCCATTGGGACATGTTTTGACAAAAGCAGTTGCATCGGTGGCAGTTGCATCGGCGGCAGCCGGATTCGAGACGGGTTTCTTGACCATTTGCACTATGCTCCTTGTGGTTGAAATGCAAAACGGGGCGCGGATCCGTTCAAGAACCACGCCCCGTTTCGGGCATCAAATTATGTATTGATTATCCGGTCAACTTGGCGGCAGCCGGTACTGAAGCTGACCGCCTGCGCCCGGCGCTTGCTGCCTGAGGTTGTCCAGCACAAACCGGTCCGTGAACGTGCCGGCACTGGTGTGCATGGTCATGTTGGCGGTCGGGGTCAGTTTACCATTCGTCAGGGTATATTCCACCTCGACATACACCTTTTCAATATCACCTTCCCGCAAGCCGGGGCGCCTTGGCTGGGTGAACGCCCACCGGTTTACATCTACGACAAACTGAGACAATGAGGCGGTTGAGCAAGCCACCACACCCAGGCTCGGGTACCCGGTGATACTGATTGAAACACGTCTGCCGGTACCTCTTTTCGAGACCCTGCCCTGCGCATGGCTGACCTGACACCGGGTGGCTGCCGGAAATCCGTCCAGGGTGAGTTCGTAATAACGTTGTGGCGGCGGGTATCTGCCGACATTGGCAGGCAGCGCACCATTTGCCGGAGGCGGGTTGCTTGCAATGTTTCCGGTGTTTCCGCTGCCGGCGACACTCGCCGGTGTCTCGTCATCGCCGAACAACGACAATCCCGAGGTACCGCACCCGGCCACCAGGCCACACAACACACTGACAACTGCAAATTCAAGAACACGTTTCATGAGATCGACTTTGTAACAGACTGACAATACACGCAACGGCATTTGTTGAGTGTTCACCGCTAGTAACGGCTGTCGTGGGCATTAAAGAGGCAGAAGCGCCAGCGATGTATGTGCAAGTTGGTCCACCGTAGCGCTGATACGCACATATTTGCGGGTATTTGTGTAA